>JACUUL010000001.1 GCA_014859345.1 Thermoleophilia bacterium | reverse complement strand
GGCTTCCCAAGCCGAAGATCGCGGGTTCGAATCCCGTCATCCGCTCCAAAGAATAATCGGCTGTAAAAAGGTATAATTCTTCCAGGATCCGGAATTCCTTTTGGATTGCCCATCCGCTTGAACCGGAATGGAGGAAACGAATGACCGGGAAGGACCAGGCGCTGCAGTTCGCCGCGGAGCAGAACGTCAGGTTCATTCGCTTGTGGTTCACGGACATATTTGGCATGCTGAAGAGCTTCGCCATCACGGTTGATGAGCTGGAGCGGGCCCTTGGTGAAGGCATGGGCTTCGACGGCTCCTCGGTGACCGGGTACCATGACATCGAGGAAAGCGACATGGTCGCTGTGCCCGATCCTTCCACTTTCGCCATACTGCCCTGGCGGCCCGAGGACAGCAGGGTGGCACGTATGTTCTGCGACATCAAAACCCGTGACGGAAAGCCCTACGTGGGCGATCCCCGTTACGTCCTGCGGCGGGCGCTCGAGCGGGCCGCCGCCATGGGCTTCCGCTACCTGGTGGGGCCGGAGCTCGAATTCTTCTACTTCCGCGTCGGGGGCGGCACAGAGATCCTCGACAAGGGCGGATATTTCGATTTGACGCCGCTCGACGCCGGCAGCGATCTGCGACGCAACACGGTGCTGGCGCTTGAGGAGATGGGCATGCACGTGGAGTACAGCCATCACGAGGTGGGGAACAGCCAGCACGAGATCGACATCCGCTATGACGACGCCCTTGCCATGGCCGACCATGCCATGACTTACCGGCTGCTCGTCAAAGAGACCGCCGATGAGGCCGGCGTCTACGCGACCTTCATGCCCAAGCCGATGAACGGCCAGCCCGGCAGCGGCATGCATACGCATCAGTCGCTTTTCCGTGACAGCACCAACGCGTTCTTCGACGCCGACGAAGAGTATTTTCTCAGCCCGATTGCCCGCGGATTCATCGCCGGCCAGTTGAAGCACGCCCGCGAGTTATCCGTCATCTTCGCCCAGTGGGTCAACTCGTACAAGCGCCTGGTTCCCGGCTTTGAGGCTCCTGTTTATGTGGCCTGGTCGAACCGCAACCGTTCGGCGCTGATCCGCGTCCCCACCTATCACCCGGGACGGGAGAACGCCACTCGCGCGGAGTTCCGCTCCCCGGACCCGGCCTGCAATCCTTACCTGACATTCGCCGTCATGCTGCATGCCGGGCTGGACGGCATTGAGAAAGGTTATGATCTGCCGGACCCGATGCAGGTCAATCTTTATGAGCTCACCGAAGACGAGCGCCGGGAGATGGGAATCACGCGGCTGCCGGAGAACCTGGGACAGGCGATCGATATCGCCTCCGGGAGCGAATTCCTGCGCAAGTCGCTGGGGGATCATGTATACAGCCGCCTTCTCGAACTCAAACGGAAGGAATGGAACGAATACCAGCAACATGTAAGCAGCTGGGAGCTGGATAACTATCTAACAATTCTTTAGCATCAGGAGGAAAGATGAATCTCAACCGTCCCAACGCCAACGACGCTCTGAGGACCAGCAACCGGTCCCGGAACGTAATTCCGCAATCGGGCCTGTGCAGCCGCTGCGTGGATGACTGTACCGGCCGTTGCGACGTCTGGAAGGCGTCCTTTCGAGGCCGCGAGCTGCTCTACCCCGGACCTTTCGGCTCGGTGACCGCCGGCGCCGACAAGGATTACCCAGTCGACTATTCGCACTTGAACATCAATGGCTATGCGTTCGGCGCCCAGGGCATAGAGGCCGACCCGGACCATGCCATATTCCCGGCCGTTGATACTGAGACCAGTTTTGGCAGTGTCAACAGGCTGAAGATGAAGTCGCCCATCTTCACCGGCGCTTTGGGCAGCACTGACATCGCCCGCACAAACTGGGAACACTTCGCGGTAGGCGCCGCCATCAGCGGCGTCAGCCTGGTCTGCGGCGAGAACGTCTGCGGCATTGATCCGGAGCTCGAGCTTGACCGGAACGGCAAGGTGAAGCATTCTCCAGAGATGAAGCGCCGGGTCGAGACATACCGCCGTTATCACGAGGGATACGGCGACATCCTTGTGCAGCTGAACGTGGAAGACACCCGGTTCGGCGTGGCCGAATACGTCATCGACAAGCTGGGTGTGGAAACCATCGAGCTAAAGTGGGGGCAGGGGGCCAAGTGCATCGGCGGCGAGATCAAGGTGTCCGACCTGGACCGGGCCCTTGAGCTCAAGAGGCGCGGCTATGTCGTTTCCCCCGATCCTGAGGATCCGGCCAATCAGCATGCGTTCAAGGCCGGCGCGATCAAGGAATTCGAGCGCCATTCACGCCTTGGCTTCGTGGATGAGGAATCCTTCTACCAGGAAGTGGATCGCATTCGCAGCCTGGGAGCAAAGCGCGTCACGCTCAAGACCGGGGCCTATCCGCTGCGCGAGCTGGCCATGGCTATCAAATGGTCGTCCAAGGCCCAGATCGATCTCCTGACCATCGACGGCGCTCCCGGCGGCACGGGCATGAGCCCCTGGCGGATGATGTGCGAGTGGGGTGTTCCCTCCATATATCTGCATTCGATGGCTTATGAGCTCTGCAGCCGCCTGGAGCAGAACGGCGAGTACGTGCCCGACCTGGCCTTTGCCGGCGGGTTTTCCAGTGAAGACCATGTCTTCAAGGCGCTTGCCCTGGGGGCTCCGTACAGCAAGGCCGTCTGCATGGGCCGGGCGTTGATGATCCCCGGCATGGTCGGCAAAAGCGCCGAGAAATGGCTTGCTGGCGGAGCGGAGAAATTGCCCAAGGCCCTCAAGGAATATGGAAGCACCAAGGAAGAGCTGTTCGTTTGCTATGAAGAACTCAGATCAAAATACGGGGACGAGGTCGATCGTCTCCCCCTCGGCGCCATCGGCATCTACAGCTTCGGCCAGAAGATCTCCGTAGGGTTGCAGCAGCTAATGGCGGGCGCCCGCAAGTGGAACGTCGACTTCATCACCCGTGACGACCTCTTCTCGCTCACCGAGGAATGCGCCAGGGTGACCGGCATCCCGTATGTGATGGATGCCTACCGGGAGGAGGCGATGAACATCATCGACGGGGTTTCCGACGGCATCACGTCGGCGGTCTAGTCCAAGCGGCAAAATCGGTATGCCACCGGCGCCCGGCAACATGAGGGACTCCAGGAACGCCGGCTGATCTTTGAGGCGCCGGCTGACCGTGGTTCCAGGCAGGAGATGCCGGAACTGCCGGACAGGCGGGACACGTTTCAGGTCGTCGTGCACGAAAGGCTTTGCTTTTTTCCGGCGGGGAGGCAGGGCGGTGACGCGGCTGACATTCCGATCCGGCTCGTCAGCCCGGCCTGTTCTTTGGCCGCCTGGCTGCCTGCGCCGCCACCAGCGCGGCAAAGCCGGGCAGGGCAAGCATGCGGCGCAGGCGTCTCGGCTCCATCCATAACCGGAACAGCCACTCCAGGCCGGCGTGGCGCATCCACCCGGGCGCCCTCGGCGTCTCTCCCGATATGAAATCAAAGGCGCCGCCGACGCCGATGGCCAGGCGAACACCGGGCAGTTCCTCCCGGTGCTGGTCGATCCAGAAATCCTGCTTGGGACAGCCGTAAGCGACTGCCAGGACGCGGGCTCCGGATCTCCGGATCTCCTCCAGGGTTCGGCTGTCGAGTTCGGCGCATGGGTCATTGCTGCTGGAGCCGGCGACCACCAGGTCCGGAAACCGGCTCTTAAGCCGCGCCGCGGCCTGACCGGCAACTCCAGGCTTTCCTCCCAGAAAAAAAACACCGTGTCCGCGATGCGCCGCCAGGCGGCAGATCTCCGGGAGCAGGTCGGTGCCGGTCACCCGGTCCCGCAGCGGTTTTTCTTCCAGCCGTGTGGCCCAGACGATGCCGGCGCCGTCCGCCACGCTGAGGCCGGCGCAGTTGATTATCCTGAGCAGATCAGGGTGCCTCCGGGCCATCATCACATACTCGGGGTTCAGGGTTACCACCTGGCTGAGGCCCGGCGTCTCCATCATGTCGCTGACAAGGGACATCGCCTCGTAGCGGCCGACCCGGTCGACCCGCGCTCCAAGCACCCAGAGGGATTCAGGCGAACCAATCACTCAAGCACCTCTTCATAAACCTGAATCACATTACCGGCGACGCGGCGCCAGTCGTAGCGGGAGGCGGCCTCCCGGGCCTTTTCTCCCATTTCGAGCAGTCCGCTGTCCGCCAGTTCCAGCGCTCTGCGCAAAGTGCCGGCGGCCGCTTCCACGTCGGAAAAATCAGTCAGAAAACCCGTCTCACCGTCCTCGACGATGTCGGCGAAGGCCCTGATGCTGTTTACAACCGGTACCGTAGCCGCGGCCATGGCCTCCACCGTGGAGAGGCCGAAAGCCTCGTATTCGGAGGCCGAGACGAACAGGCGCGCCCGGGCAAACTCCTCCAGCAACTCATCCGGCGGGAGTACCCCGGTGAACGAAACCGCCTCCCGGACTCCCAGCGATCCGGCCTGCTGCTCAAGCCTGCCCTGAAGCCCTTCCCAGTCCGGCCCTGCCACGACCAGGCGCATCCCGGGCCGATCTTCCTTAAGACGGGCCAGCGCCTCGATCAGCCGGTCTATCCTCTTGTTTCTGGAAATCCGGCCCACGAAAAGCAGGGTATCGGGCTGTATTTTTTTCTGAACGGCGCTGAAGCGCCTGTAATCTATGCCATTTTCCACCATTGTCACCCGGCTGCTGACGCGGCTGAAGAGCTCGGCGTCCCGCGGGCTGTCCCCGATGATCCTGTCCACCCCGCGCAGGGCCATGCGCGTCACGGAAAAAAAATAGGCTTTTTTAAAGGAAAGAAACCAGTCGGTATGGAAAAACCCTCCGTGAGTGGAGAGCACCACCGGCCTGGCGTGGACGCGGCGCAGGAAGCCCAGTAGATCGGTGAAGAAATCGACGCCGTGCACGTGGACCAGATCGTAGCGGGGCAGCAGCTCGAGCAGGCGCGGCGCCAGGAAATAACGGGCATTGCCCGCCGACGGCAGGCGGATGATGTCAATGGACCCGGAGCGTCCATACGCGGGCAGCCGTTCCCGGGTCTTAAAAAGATAGTCAAGGGTGGCCACGTCGGAGCGGTGGCCCCTGGAGGTGAGCTCCCGGCAAAGGCAGGAAACATAGTTTTCCATGCCGCCGGTGCCGGGATGAAATTGACGAACCACCTGGAGGACTTTCAAGATGAGCCTGCCTGTCCGCTGTCGCCGCGAAGACTCCGAGATTCGCGGTATTGCCGGTCAAGGTACTGTACTCAAATGTTTTGCCGGACTGCAAGTTTACGGGCCCCTGGTCCGGGTGAGAAACCGGCTTGTTAAAGGATTGCTAGTTGGGGGGAGCGCATATATGATACGGAAAATTCGAATCAAGGGGTGAAGAAATGAAGAAGGTCATCGCACTTTTAACGGGGATGTTTCTGATCCTGACGCTGACCGCGGCCGGATGCCCGGCAGATGCTCAGGAGACAGTTGATGAGGCCATCCGGCAAAGCCAGGATATTGACAGCCAGCGTGTTGATTTTGATGTCGACATGGCGGTTAGAGGGGATCTCTCCTCCCTGGGAAGCGAATTTGCGGACATGGAAGAGATCAGGCTGGTGATTCGTGGCGGTGCTGATGTTGACATGACGGACGCCGATTCGCCAAAAGCCAGGGGAAACGTGAGCATCGAAGGCATCGATGAGCTCCTGAGCCGCCTGGGCGCCGGCGAAGAGGATTCCGAAACCCAGATCACGAGGGGCCTGGTGAGCGGATTTTTATCGGACATCGAATTCGTTAATGTTGACAACAGGTTTTACCTGAGGCTGGCCGGAACATGGTATGACACCGGCGAGGGCCTCGATCTTAGCGAAGATAACGCCCAGTGTTACCAGGACGCCATGAAGGACAGTTCCAGGTGGGGTTCCGAGCATCTCTTTGTTGACCTGCAGGATGCGGGCAGCGACGAAATCGATGGCGTTGATACCGACCGGTTCACCGCCGACGTGGATGTGGACGGGGCCCTGACCGCATACGCGGACATCGCGCGCAGCTGCGATGATGCCGACGTCGCGGGCAGAATCGAGGGTGGCAAGAGCGAGCTGGTGAGCTTCTTCAGGTCTTTCAATACGGAGATGTGGATTGACGGAGACGGAAACTTCCGCCAGATAAGGCTGCAGATGGACATTGATCCCGACATCGTGTCCGGCGCCGGCGACGTGTTGGGCGACCTGGGCGCCACGACCGTGCCGACAACAGAGCTGGAATCCATCACTGTGGACGCGACACTCAAATTCTCGCGCATTGGTGAGACCATCGATATCACCATGCCTGAAGGCGAGATCATGCCCATCGAAGATCTGCTCAATACGTTCTTCGGGCTCGGTGCTTTCGGCGGATTGGGCGGTGTCGGCGGCCTTGGAGGACTTGAGGGGATGCAAGGCCTCGAAGGATTGCCGGGCCTTGAGGGAATTGAAGGCCTGGAGGGATTTGACCTTGAGGGGCTTCAGGGCCTGTAAGGATTGATCAATCAGGGCGACGGAGCGTTTGCCGCATCCGGGTTGGCAGTTTGGATGCGCTGTTTCCAGGCTCGGAGCGATGTCAGAAGAGGATATGCGGGGCGGGCCGCCGGCGGCGGCCCGCCCCGCAGGCTATAGAGATCGCAGGCGCTAAAGCAACTGCTCACCCTGCCATTAATTCCACTGGCCCGGAGCACCGCCGATACTGATTCCTGAGGGTGCTTTCCTGGCGCGCTCATCCAGCCCGGAAAATATATGCGACCAGGGAAAAAGGGCTGCTTTCTTGCATCTGGGCCCGGCAATACCTATAATTTACCGTCAATTTTTAAGAAAGGCAGGTCTGGATTAACATTGACTGACAAGGAAATAGTATTAACGCCTGAGGGCTTCAAGCGGCTCTCGGAAGAAATCGATTATCTAGCCTCTGTAAGACGCGAAGAGATATCGGAACGCATCAAGGATGCCCGCGAATTCGGGGACATCAGCGAGAACAGCGAATACAACGAAGCCAAGAACGAGCAGGCCAAGCTGGAGATGCGCATCCTCAAACTCGAGCAGAAGCTGCGCAACGCCCGGGTGCTGGCCGCCAAGGAAATAACCACCGATACCGTGGGCATCGGCAACCTGGTCACTCTGAAGGATGTCAAGGCAGGCGATTCCTACAAGTACACCATGGTAAGCTCCGCCGAGGCGGATCCCTCCAGGCAGCGCCTCTCCAGCGAATCGCCTGTAGGCAAGGCCATCATGGGCAGGAAGGCCGGAGAGACAGTCAGGGTGACAACGCCGCGTGGCGGTATCAAGTACAAGATAGTCTCCATTAAGAAGGGCTAGATGGCCGGCGACAGGCCCATGTCTGAGGCTGAAGAGCGCCGCCAGAAGCTCGACCGCCTCGTAAGTGAGGGCCGGTCCCCCTACCGCAACCGCTTTCCCGGTCCCGAGCAGGTAGCTCCGCTGCTTGAGCGCTATGCTTCGTTTGAGAGCGGCGAAAAGAGCAAAGAGAACCATCGCGTGGCCGGCCGGGTCATGATCAGGCGTGAGCACGGCAAGGCCACCTTCCTGGTGCTGCGCGACCCAGGCGCCCGCATACAGCTCTACGGCAACATCAACGAGCTGGGCGAGGAGCGTTACGGCGAATTCAAGCATCTCGATATCGGCGACATCATCGGAGCCGAAGGCCCCGTCTTCCGCACCCGGCGCGGCGAGCTTTCCATCCTGGTGAAGGATTTCATCCCGCTCGCGAAAGGGTTGCATCCGCTGCCGGAGAAGTGGCACGGACTCACCGACGTCGAGGTCCGTTACCGCCAGCGCTACCTGGATCTGATCGCCAACGACGAGGTGCACCAGGCTTTCTACATAAGGAGCCGGGTGCTGACGGCGATCCGGCGCTTCATGGACGCACGGGGCTTCATCGAGGTGGAGACGCCGGTCATGCAGACAATTCCCGGCGGCGCCACTGCCCGGTCTTTCGAGACACATCACAATGCGCTGGACATGAACCTGTACATGCGCATCGCCCTGGAGCTGCACTTAAAGAGGCTGCTGGTTGGCGGCTTCGACCGGGTCTATGAGATCGGCCGCATCTTCCGCAACGAGGGCATCTCCACCAGGCACAACCCCGAGTTCACCATGCTGGAGTCACAGCAGGCTTACGCCGACTATAACGACGTCATGGAGATGACCGAGCAGCTGGTGGCTTATGTGGCCAGGGAGGTCCTGGGAACTCTCGAGATTTCCTGGAAGGATGAGCAAGTGGACCTGACGCCGCCCTGGCCGCGCCTTACCCTGCGGGAGCTGATAAAGGAGCACAGCGGGGTTGACTTCAGGGAATATCCTGAGCGGGCGGCGATGAAAGCCCGGGTCGGCGAGACAGGCATCACAGTAGAACCAGGATGGTCCTGGGGCAAGATAGTCGACGAGCTGCTCTCCACATTTGTGGAGCCGAAGCTCATCCAGCCCACTTTCATCATCGACTTCCCCCGTGAGCTCTCCCCCCTGGCCCGTCCCAAGGACGAGGATTCCATGCTGGTGGAACGCTTCGAGGGCTTCATCGGCGGCATGGAGATCGCCAACTGTTTCAGCGAGCTCACCAACCCCATCGAGCAGCGCCGCCGCTTCGAGGAGCAGGCCGCCCTGCGGGAAGCCGGCGATGAGGAGGCCGGCCTGGTGGACGAGGACTTCCTCACCGCCCTTGAATACGGCATGCCTCCCTCCGGCGGCTCCGGCCTGGGAATAGACCGCCTCTGCATGATCCTCACCGATTCGCCCAGCATCCGGGACGTCATCCTCTTTCCGCTGCTGAAGCCGGAGAAACAGCAGTAATCTGGAAGGCATAGGCTGATTAAAACCTGATTGCCGCGGGTCAATTATCCTGAAAAAGCACGCCGCCCGGAATCTGACTCCTGCAGGCTGATTTTGATCCGGTGCAGCGAGCCGGGCCCGGTTCTTGCCATCCAACCCCTATGTTATAATCAGTAAAGTGCAAGGACGGGAGGGCGACCGTCAGCCCGATGTTTATCTGGAAGGGCCGTCCGGCAGTTCTCCTGATCCTTAAAATCCCTGTAAACTTCCGTGTTTATTAACGGCTTCGCGGCCGGGGAGGTGTTGGGGGAGGAACTACATTCAAGCCGGACGCCGGCCAGGCCGATTGGCAGGAAAAGCGCGGGCGGCTGGCAAGGCGGCAGGCCCGCCGGGCATCCGGGTATTTCCGGAAGAGTTCCCGGGCGGGCGGCAATTTTTCAAGCAACCTTTGGACGTGAGGGAATCTTTGCAGGTTATGTCACATCTAAAAAAGGATTGCGTGGAGGTTACGGAGAAACAAGGAGTTTCGAGCCGGCAAGGCTTGGGAAAATAGGGCAACAGGGGGAGAAACGCCGCAGATATTACTTTTCGGCCTTTCCCTCCGGCAAGAAAAGGTGATGATTCCATGTTCGAACGCTTTACAGAGAGGGCGCGCCAGGTTGTGGTCCTGGCCCAGGAAGAGGCCCGGTCTCTGAAACACAATTATATCGGCACCGAGCATCTGCTGCTCGGGCTGCTGCGGGAGGAAGAGGGCATAGCGGCCCAGGTGCTCACTGCCCTGGATGTGCACCTGGACGAAGTGCGCATGCAGGTGGCGCAGATCGTGGGCATGGGCGACGAGGTCGCCGCCGGCCAGATACCGTTCACTCCCCGTGCCAAAAAGGTGCTGGAACTGGCCCTGCGCGAAGCTCTTTCCCTGGGTCATAACTATATCGGCACCGAGCACATCCTGCTTGGCCTTATCAAGGAGAACGAGGGCGTGGCTGCCCGCATCCTGCTTGAGTTCGACGCCGACCCCGACAAGATTCGCAACGAGATCATGCGCAAGCTCACCGGCTCGGCGCGCCGCACCCCGGTGCCCCAGGGCGAGCAAAAGAAGCGCGCCAAGCTTCTGGACCAGTTTGGGCGTAATCTCACGAAGCTGGCCCAGGAGGGCAAGCTGGATCCGGTGGTGGGCCGCGAGAAGGAAATCGAGCGGGTCATGCAGATCCTTTCCCGCCGCACCAAGAACAACCCTGTCCTCATCGGCGAGCCCGGCGTGGGCAAGACCGCCGTGGTGGAAGGCCTGGCCCAGCGCATCTCCGTAAACGATGTGCCCGAGCTGCTGAAAGGCAAACAGATCTATACCCTGGACCTGGCCGCCCTGGTAGCCGGCTCCAAATACCGCGGCGAGTTCGAGGAACGGCTGAAGAAAGTCATGAAGGAGATAGGCGAGCACGGTGAGATCATTCTGTTCGTGGACGAGCTTCACAACCTGGTGGGCGC
The DNA here is from genome assembly GCA_014859345.1 of Thermoleophilia bacterium. Lineage (GTDB taxonomy): Bacteria > Actinomycetota > Thermoleophilia > BMS3ABIN01 > BMS3ABIN01 > Kmv30. The sequence continues at coordinate 71,254 of JACUUL010000001.1, read as the reverse complement.
CGGAGCCGCCGAGGGCGCCATCGACGCCGCCAGCATCCTGAAGCCGGCGCTGGCCCGGGGCGAGCTGCAGACCATCGGCGCCACCACTATCGAGGAATACCGCAAGTATGTGGAGAAGGATGCCGCCCTGGAGCGCCGCTTCCAGCAGATCCGCGTGGATGAGCCCTCCGAGGAGGATACCGAGGAGATCCTCAGGGGTCTGAGGGACCGCTATGAGGCGCACCACCGCATAAAGATCACGGACGAGGCGCTCGGGGCCGCCGCCAGGCTATCCGCCCGTTACATATCCGACCGCTTCCTGCCGGACAAGGCCATCGACGTTATCGACGAGGCCGCCTCGCGCATGCGCATCAAGACCATGACCGCTCCGCCTCAGTACCGCGAACTGGAGACAGAGATCGAGTCTGTCCGCAAGGAGAAGGAAGCCGCGATCGAGGCCCAGGAGTTCGAGAAGGCGGCCAACATGCGCGATCAGGAGCGCAAGCTCTCCAACCGCAAGCGGGAACTGGCCGAGGAATGGAAGAACGACGAGGGCCGGGAAGTAGTCTCCATCGGCGAGGAGGAGATTGCTGACATCGTATCGATGTGGACCGGCATCCCTGTCTTCAAGCTGACCGAGGGCGAATCGCAGAAGCTGCTGAGGATGGAGGACGCCCTGCACAAGCGGGTCATCGGCCAGGACCAGGCCATCAAGGCGGTATCGCGCGCCATCCGGCGCGCCCGGGCGGGGATCAAGGATCCGCGCCGCCCCACCGGCTCTTTCATCTTCCTGGGCCCCTCCGGCGTCGGCAAGACGGAGCTCGCCAGGACATTGGCCGAGTTCCTCTTCGGCGACGAGGACGCCATGGTGCAGGTTGACATGTCTGAATACATGGAGAAACACGCGGTTTCCCGCCTGGTGGGGTCGCCGCCCGGCTACGTCGGCTACGAGGAGGGCGGCCAGCTCTCGGAGGCGATCCGGCGCAAGCCCTATTCGGTAATCCTGCTGGATGAGATCGAGAAGGCGCATCCGGACGTGTTCAACATCCTCCTGCAGATCCTGGAGGATGGCCACCTCACCGACTCCCAGGGCAGAAGCGTCGATTTCCGAAACACAATAGTCATCATGACCTCGAACGTCGGGGCCAAGACCATCTCCAAGGAAACCACGCTGGGATTCGCCCAGGCCGAAGAGTCCGGCATGACCTACGACGAGATGAAGCAGAACATCATGACCGAGCTCAAGCGCGTGTTCCGGCCCGAGTTCCTGAACCGCGTGGACGAGGTCATAGTCTTCCACAAGCTCGACCGCGAGAACATCAAGTCCATCGTGGACCTCATGATCGCGCGGGTCAGCAAGCAGTTGGCCGAGCGGGATGTGGCCATCGAGCTTACCCCCACCGCCAAGGAACTGCTGGCCGACAAGGGTTATGACCCCACTTTCGGAGCCCGGCCGCTCAGGCGCGCCATCCAGCAGTACATCGAGGATCTGCTGGCTGATGAGGTGCTGGCCGGGACCATCCCCGATGGCTCGACCGTGCTTGTGGACCGCAAGGATGACTCCACGATCATGAAGCTTTCCTCCAAGCCTCGCAGGCCGGAGAAAGACCTGATCGGCGCCGCCGGAGAACGCACCGAGGGCGCGAAGCCGTCGAGCTCCGATGGCGAAGGCTCGTAGCCTCTTCTTCTGCAGCGAGTGTGGCCATGAAGCCATCAAGTGGCTGGGGCGCTGCCCGGGGTGCAGCGCCTGGAACAGCTTCATAGAGGAAAGGATCGAAGGCCGGATCACCGATCCGGCCAGGGTCCGAGACGTCGACCCCCGTCCCATAGGAGAAGTCGAAACCCAGGCGACAATCCGGGTCCCGACCCGGATTTCCGAACTTGACCGGGTGCTTGGAGGAGGAATAGTCCCGGGTTCTCTCGTGCTGGTCGGTGGGGAGCCGGGAATAGGCAAGAGTACGCTGCTGATGCAGGCGCTCGCCAATCTTAGCCCTTCACACCGGGTCCTGCTTGTCTCCGGAGAAGAATCGGCGGCTCAGGTCAAGATCCGGGCCGACCGGCTGTTGCATGACGTGGATCGCGTTGACATCCTGGCCGAGACGAATCTGGAAGTCGTTGTCAAAGCGATTCGCAAGACCCGACCCGGCCTTGTGGTTGTCGACTCGGTGCAGACACTCTTCAGCGAGGAAATGGGATCGGCTCCCGGCTCGGTGAGCCAGGTGCGGGAGGCGGCCGGCCGGCTTATGCGCCTGGCGAAGGAGGACGGCATCAGTGTTTTCCTTGTGGGGCATGTCACCAAGGAGGGATCGCTGGCCGGACCACGTGTGCTGGAGCACATGGTGGACACGGTGCTTCAGTTCGAGGGCGACCGCAACCTCACCTACCGGGTGCTGCGATCGGTCAAGAATCGTTTCGGCTCTACCAACGAAATTGGCGTATTCGAGATGAAGGAGACGGGCCTTGAGGAAGTAGGGGATCCGTCGGCGCTTTTTCTGGAGGAAGGAGCGAGGAGTTCCGGCTCCGCCATCCTGGCGGCTCTGGAAGGCAGCAGGTCGCTTCTGGTGGAAGTGCAGTCCCTGGTGGCGGGCAGCGGCATGGCGCCCTCCCGGCTGGTCGCCAGCGGCCTCGACCGGGGGAGGCTGGCGATGATCACCGCGGTGCTGGGCAGCCGGGCCGGGCTGAACCTGGCCGGCAAGGATATCTTCGTGAACATGGCGGGCGGCGTCAGGGCGGAGGAACCGGCAACTGACCTGGCCGTGGCTCTGGCAATAGCTTCGGCCCACCGGGACCGGCCGCTCAGGAACCGGACCGCCTGTTTCGGTGAGTTGAGCCTCACGGGCGATCTCAGATTTTGCGTCGGTGCGGAGCGGAGGCTTGAGGAAGCTTCAAAGATGGGCATAGAAGCCGTAGTGTTGCCTGCTAAAAATGCGGCCGCATTGGGTATGATATATGATGGCGTGAAACTGCTGCCGGCCTCGAACCTGTCCGCGGCGCTGGCAGAGGTGTTTGATTAGGATGCCGTTGCCAGGTAGAAAATTTCAAGCGGGAGTGCTGTATGGTTGATTCTGGGAGCGACCTGCGGTTGGACAAAAGGCTGGTCGAGGCCTTATATTTAGTAGCACCGGGAACACCGCTGCGGGAGGGCATCGACAGCATAATTCGCGCCAAGACAGGGGCCCTTATCGTTCTGGGGGACGAGGAATCCATCTCATTCCTTTTCTCGGGCGGTATCAGGCTGGAAACTGATTTTACGCCCAACCTGCTATATGAAGTGTCTAAAATGGACGGGGCGACCATCCTGAACCGAAACGTTACGCGCATCCATTGGACCAACGTTCAGCTAATGCCGGACGCGTCACTCGAGTCCATGGAAACCGGAACCAGGCATCGCACCGCGGAACGAGTGGCCAAGCAGACCGATGCCCTGTGCATCTCCATCTCACAGGATCGGGACCAGGTAAGTCTGTATATAGACGAGCTGAAGTACATGCTCACCGATATCCGGCTGCTGATCAGCGAGGCCAACCAGGCGCTGTCGACGCTGGAGCGTTACCGGTCCCGGCTGGACCAGGTAACTGACAACCTGACAGCGCTGGAGTTTGAGGATGCGGTCACTTTATACGATGTGACCGGCGTGATTCAGCGTGGAGAGATGGTGGCCCGGGTTGCTGGCGAGGTCGAGATGTATCTCATTGAGATGGGTGTCAGCGGCCGCCTGATCGCGATGCAGCTGGAGGAGTTGATGACGGGCGTGGCCCGGGACAGAGCCGCGCTGATCAAGGATTACATGCCCGCCAGGGGCCGGGGGGTAAAGGAGGTGGAAGCCAGAATATCCCGGATGACCGCCGACGAGCTGTTCGACACGGAGACAGTCGCCCGGGCGCTCGGATATCGGAGGAAGGCCAAGGCCACCGACATCAGGTTGTCGCCGCGTGGATACAGGGTGCTCGCCAATATACCCAGGCTTCCGGTTCCCGTAGTGGAGACCATTGTGGAGACGCTTGGGACACTCAAGGCGGTGATGATGGCGGACGAGGACGATCTCGTCGAGATCGCGGGAGTCGGACGGGTCCGCGCCAGGGAGATCGCCGAGGGTCTCATGCAGATGAAAGAACTATCACTGGCGGAGAAATACAGCTTGAGGTAGAACGCGCCTCTTCGCCCTTTCAGGGCTCTGCGGAAAAAGGGCGCGGGGAGGCGAGCGTGGCGAACTGTAGGTTTTGACGCGAAGGGAGGTTCGACCGAATTGTTGTATGAAGAGGGCGACAAGGTTGTGTATCCCCATCATGGCGCGGGTACGGTCATCAAGAAGGAACAGCGTGACGTCCTGGGGCAGAAGCGTGAGTATCTGACCATTCAGATTTTGCACAATGACATGACTGTGATGGTGCCCGTGGACAGCGCCGACAAGGCGGGTCTACGGAAGGTCATCGCGGGTAACGACGTCAACGAGGTCCTTGCGGTCCTGCGCCAGGACGAGACCAAGATGCCACAGAACTGGAACCGGCGTTTCAAGCACAACCGGGAGAAGCTGAAGACTGGTGATATTTTCGAGGTGGCGGAGGTGGTCAGGAATCTTTCCCTGAGGGAACAGGAAAAGGGCCTTTCCACCGGAGAGAAGCAGATGTTCAACCGCGCCAAGAAGATCCTGGCCAGCGAGCTCATGTACGCACGGGGCCTGGATGAGAGAGAGGCAGACAGGTTTCTCGACGGCGTCCTCAAGGAAATGCGGCCTGCCATCTCCGTTACAAAAATCAATGATATCCAGTAAGTTCATATAGACCCGGTTAATTATGGTTTCAATTTTCGACGACCGCTGGTTTTGCCGGCGGTCTTTCTTTGCGGCAAATTCGGCGGGAGAAACCCCGGGGCCGGGAAGGAACATTTGCCGTTCGCTTTTGATGCGGGAGACGCGCTTCGCGGAAACCTTTCTCCCGGCGGGAAAACATGAAATTCGAGGAAGCCCGGGGGTACAATGCAAATCGTCCGCATGAAATACGAATTAGAGCGAAATTGAATCTGGGAATCATCATAGCGGCCGGCGGCGCCGGCAGCCGCATGCGGGCCGGCGCATCCAAGCAGCTGCTGAAGCTGGCTGGAGAGCCGGTCCTGGCCCGTACAATCGGGATATTCGAGCCACTTTCGCAGGTATCCGAGATCGTGGTCGCCATCGACACGAAGAATGCCTCTGCGGGCCGCCGTCTGATCTCGGATCGCGGTTTCGCCAAAGTCAAGGCTGTGGTCGCGGGAGGCGAGCACCGGGCCGCCTCTGTGATCAACGCTTTCCGGGAACTCTCTCCGGAGATCGATGCCGTGGCCGTTCATGATGGCGCCCGGCCGTTGTTTCCCGGGGAGCTCCTTAGGGAAGGGCTGGCGCGTGTTAATGAAGAAGGAGTCGACGGCGCCGTATTCGGCCTGCCCGTGATTGATACCATAAAAGAGACAGAACCGGAATCGCTTTGGATATCCGGCACTCCGGAGCGGGGGCGGCTGTGGGCGGCGCAGACTCCTCAGATATTCCGGCGGGCAATCCTGGAGCAGGCTTTTGCGCTTCCGCCGGAAATATTGGAGAAAGCCACGGATGACTCATATCTCGTTGAGCGGATTGGCGGGCGGGTGGTGATGGTGCCGGGAAGCAGGGAAAACATCAAGTTGACCGAGCCTCTCGACGTCCTGATGGCGGAAGAAATCCTTATACGACGCGGAGAATGAGATATGCGGATGATAACGCAGATGATAACGCAGATGAAAATGAATGGCCAAAAAACCGGGACCCGACAGTGAGAATTCGCACCGGCATAGGCATTGACGCCCACCGTTTCGCGCAGGCCGCGGCCGGGCGGCGCCTGGTGCTCGGCGGAGTTGAATTTGACCATCCCCAGGGCCTCGAAGGCCATTCCGATGCCGATGTTCTCAGCCATGCCGTCGCCGACGCCCTGCTCGGCGCCGCGGGGCTTGAGGATATCGGTCATTATTTTCCTGACAGCGACCCGAAGTATAAGGACGCGGCCAGCCTCGAGATGCTGAGGCAGATCCGGACGATGCTGCATCAGCGCGGTTTCCGGATCGGCAATATCGATGCGGTGGTGATAGCCGAAGAACCCAGGATCGCGCCTCAGCGGGCCCGTATTCGCCAGTCCCTGTCGGGAGCGCTGGGAATCAGCGCCGCCGATATCGGCGTGCGCGGCACCACTACCGAGCGCATGGGTTTTTCCGGCCGGGGCGAGGGAATCGCGGCCGTCGCGACATGTTTGCTAGAATGCGGGGAAATATAGCGGGGACGGCCTGAAGGCTTAAAAAAGGAGTAACGCAAATGTACGCCATCAATTTTTATTCGCATTTCTATGACGATCAGCTCAAGCACCGGCGCAAGACGGCGACCGTTCGCCTCGGCGATAAAAGTCACAAGTACAAGAAAGGCCAACTGGTATGGATCACGATCGGCCGCAAGTACGGACCCCGGCAGAAGCTGTTTACCGCCATCATTGACAGCGTCGAGGTCAAGCCGATCGACGACCTTAGTCCCCGCGACGTGGAACGCGAGAACCCTGAATTCCGCCGGGTGGACGAGGTAGTGCATCTCTTGAGCCAGGTCTATAACCGGCCGGTCACACTGCAGGACACAGTCACGGTCGTTCATTTTTCGGACGTGACCGAGTAAAGCCTGCGGCGCCATGCCAATGTGTCCCAGAGTGAGCTGGAAGTTATGACTCCCGGCAATCACGTCCCCGGCCCCGCGCGGGTCCGCTTCGCGCCCAGTCCCACCGGCGCCCTGCATGTGGGCTCCGCCCGCACGGCCCTCTACAACTACCTGTTCGCCCGCCATACGGGCGGGGTCTTTATCCTCAGGGTGGAGGACACGGACGTGGCGCGCTCCTCCCGTGAATTCGAGCAGTCCATCATGGACGATCTTTTATGGCTGGGCCTGGGGTGGGACGAGGGACCGGAGCGGGGAGGCGGAGCGGGACCGTACCGCCAGAGTGAGCGCTCCGCCGCCGGCGTGTACCGTGACGCGGCAAAGCGCCTGCTCCAGGAGAATAAGGCCTATCATTGCTTTTGCCCACAGGAGCGCCTGGAGGAACTAAAGCAGGATTGTCTTGACCGCGGCGAGATGCCCCGGTATGACCGAAGGTGCGCCCTGCTTTCTGAAGATGAGATTGGCAGCCGGATGGCGGCAGGCGAGCCGGCCGCCATCCGTTTCAAAGTCCCCGCGGGACGGAAGATCACCGTGGCCGACATCATTCATGGACCCACCGGTTTCGAATCGGACATGCTTGGCGATTTCATCATTCTGCGCTCCGGCGGCGGCGCCTCGTACAACTTCGCGGTCGTGGTGGACGACATCGGCATGGAGATCACCCACGTGATCCGGGGAGAAGACCACCTCACCAACACGGCGCGCCAGATTCTGGTTTTCGAAGCGCTGGGGAATGAGCCTCCCGCATTCGCTCACCATTCCCTGATCATGGGGCCCGATGGCGGCAAGCTCTCCAAGCGCCACGGAGCCACCTCGGTTGGTGAATTCCGGAGCATGGGCTATCTGCCGGGCGCCATCGTCAATTACCTGGCCCTGCTTTCGTGGTCGCCGGAGGGCGGTGAGGAGAAACTTCCACTTGAGGAGATGGAGCGGCAGTTCGAGTTGATGCGGGTGGCCAGGAGTCCCGCCATCTTTGATATCGCCAAACTCAACTGGTTGAACGGTCTTCACATCCGTGATATGAGCCGAAAGGACTTCCACGAGGCCATCCAATCGTTTCTGGGGGACGCCGCGGCCCGCAAAAGCGCCGGCCAGCTGGCGGTAGCCGAGGCGGCCATTCAGACCGCGCTGGTCACCCTGGAAGACGCCGGTTCTCTGGTCGAAAGCTTTTTCCACGCCGAGCCCCTTGATCCGGCAGGTGAGGCGGCCGAGATCCGGAACAGCGAGGCAGGGCGCGTCCTGGAACTGGCTCTGGAGCAAATCGATGCCATCAAGCCGGCCGCGGGGCTTGACCCGGCCGCGGTCGACAGGGAGCTGGACGAGGCCAAAAACCTGCTTGGCGCGCTCAAATCCGCGTGCCGGGAAGAGAATATCCCGCCCAAGCGCCTGTTTCGCACGCTGCGCATCGCGCTTACGGGCAAAACATCCGGGCCGGAACTGGTATACCTGTTGCCCGGGCTGGGACGTGAAACGGTACGCGAACGCCTGGAAGCCGCCCGCCGGTTCGCCGCCGCCTAGGATTTTGTTTATTATCTTGCCATGATCATCTTCAACTCTCTAACCAGGCAAAAAGAAGAGCTTGTGCCCGGCGAGGACGGCAAAGTCGGCATCTACGTTTGCGGCCCCACCGTCTATGGCTACATCCACGTGGGCAACGCGAGGCCCTTTGTGTTCTTCCAGGTGCTGGCGCGCTACTTGCGCGACCAGGGTTACGACGTCACCGTGGTCGAAAACATCACGGATGTCGACGACAAGATCATCGACCGGGCCCGCGAGGAAGGCCGCGCTCCCGAAAAGGTATCCAGGTTCTACTCTGAGGCGTACATTCAGGATACCGGCCGTCTGGGCCTGGGGCGGCCGGATATCGAGCCCCGGGCAACGGAGCACATCGGCGAGATAATCGCCCTGTGCCAGAAGCTGATCGAACTGGACATGGCCTATGAAACGGGTGGCAGCGTCTACTACCGGGTGCAAAGGTTCCCCGGCTATGGCAAGCTTTCCGGGCAAAAGACAGATCAGATGAAGCACCTGGAACCGCCTCGCGAGGGCGAGGCCAAGGAAAATCCGCTGGATTTCGCCGTCTGGAAGGCGGCCAAGCGGGGCGAGCCGGTCTGGGACAGCCCCTGGGGTCCGGGACGGCCGGGCTGGCACATAGAATGCACCGCCATGTCCCTCAAGTATCTGGGCGAGAGCTTCGATATCCACGGCGGCGGCCGCGACCTGATCTTCCCTCACCACGAGAACGAGGTGGCCCAGGCGGAGGCGGTGACGGGAGGCGAATTCGTGCGCTACTGGATGCACAACGGTATGATCACCCGCAAGGAAGAGAAGATGAGCAAGTCAGTGGGAAACATCTTCCTGCTCAGAGAGTTCCTCAAGCATTACGATCCGCGGGTGCTCATCCTCTTCTTCGCCGCCACCCACTACCGCAACCCTCTGGAGTTCTCAACCACGAATCTCGAGGAAGCCCAGGCACAGCTGGATCGTCTGCGGAACTGCTACTGGAAGATGCACAGCGTCATCGAAGAGACGGAGATCGTTCCCGATGGGGAAGGGGCGCCCAGCGGCGAATACCTGAAGGACGCCATCGTGCGGGCCGACAAGGAATTTCACGCGGAGATGCAGGACGACGCCAACACCGCCGGCGCCCTGGCGGCGCTTTTCGGGTTGGTCAAGGCTATCAATGAATACACTGAGGAGGCCTCGGTGGCCGGCAAGGCCGACGCGGAACTCCTGGGCGAGGCCAGAGACCTGCTGACCCGTTTTCTGCGTATCATCGGGATAGAGCTGACCATGGCTGATTTTGTGGAAACGGGTCTGGAGGCGGAGCTGCTGGAGCTGGTTGAAGCCCGTGAAAAAGCCCGCGACGAACGCGATTACGCCGAGGCCGACGCGGCCCGGGACAGGATCCGCGAAGCGGGTTATGAGATCCGCGATACTCCCCAGGGACCGAGGCTGGTGAAGAGGAAATAATCTCCCCTGCCTGCCCAGGGTTTCCGGATTCCAGGACGAAGTTGTACGGAAATTCAAAGAGGAACCGAACCGAAACCGGAACTCATGATCTACATCATTGACGGCTACAACGTGATGCACGCCATGGAGGGTGATGGCGGCCTCCGGGCCGGGGAGCTGGAGGAGAAGCGACGGCGGTTCGTAGAGGGAGTTATCAGCCACGCGGCTTCCATGGGCGTCAAAACCATCATCGTCTTTGATTCCGCTCAGGCCCGCGCTTCAAAGAGCCACTCTATCCAAGGGACTCCGGTTACGCTCAAGTTCGCCTCAGCCGCCGAAAGCGCAGATGTCATCATCGGCCGGCTGGTGCAGCAGCATCTGGCCGGGACGCGTCAGCGTATCCGGGTAGTTAGCGCGGATTGGGAGGTTCAGAAGGGAGCGATGCAGCCGCGGGTTGAGCGCATACCGCCCCGCCATTTCATAGCAGAAATAAAAAATCTTGAAAAAAGGGTTGCAAAAAGCACAAAAAAGGATAGAATCCGTTGGAAGCTTGAGCATAAGCTTGACGTTGAGACTTTGGAGAAGCTCGAGCGGCTGCGCAGAGGAGGTAGGTAGGGGCGCAAATCCCGAACTATTTGCCGTAAGGCAGAGAGAGGGGGAAGTCTTGAGATCTTCACGTGGGAAAAAAACGAGATCTTCCGCTGAACCCGGTAACCAGGATTCAATCTCTAAACCTACTCCTCAGGATGAGGATCTGGCCCTTCTGGAGGAGGTCCGCGCCGGCCGGATCGATGCCTATGAGCAACTGATCTGCAAGTACCAGGGATTCGTGAAGCTCAAGGCCAGCTCCTATTTCATGTATGGCGGCGACATCGACGATTTGATCCAGGAGGGGCTGGTAGGCCTCTACAAGGCGATTCGCGACTACCGGGATGACCGTGAGGCTTCCTTCCGCAGTTTCGCCGAACTCTGCATCACCAGGCAGATCATCACCGCTATCAAGACGGCTTCCCGCCAGAAACATGCTCCCCTTAACAGTTACCTGTCTCTCAGCCACAGCCCCGGTTCGCATGACGAGGGCGAATGTTCGCTGGGCGACATCCTGCCCGGGTCTCCCGTACACGATCCGCTGAACCAGGTCATCAGCTCCGAGGAGGTCGACAGCCTCAAGGACTGCCTGGCCCGCCTGCTCAGCGACCTCGAGACCAGTGTCCTGGGGCTTTACCTGGAAGGGCGCTCATACGAGGCGATCGCGGCCCGTCTCAAGTGCGACACCAAGAGCGTGGACAACGCTCTGCAGCGCATCAAGCGCAAGGTGGATTTACACCTTCAAAGCCGCCAGGTCATCCTTTAACGCCATATCACCGGCGCATATTTTGCCGATGACCTGAATCCGCGTTGTTGAGGGATCGAGTGTTTGATCCCGGATTCGTTCTCCAATGATCCTCGGGTATAATAATCCTGCTTCGGCGTTGAGCGTCATCGTGCGGTTTATTTATTCCAGCGCACGGAATAAAGCCAGGCGCGCCTGCCCCGAGCCGGTGTAGCTCAGTTGGCTAGAGCAGCTGATTTGTAATCAGCAGGCCACGGGTTCGAATCCTGTCACCGGCTCCAGGTCACCGGCTCCAGATTTCATTGACCGATCATAACTTTGCTATTTTCAATCCTGGATTGACCGCTGTTTTAGATTCTTTCCCCCGGGGAAGTTGTTTAAGGATGTGAAACAGTGGACGTCGGTGAAGCCGGCCGGCAGCCGGCTTTTTTCGACGAAATCTACTGGCTAACTCACAGGCGTTAAACAATCGCAGGCAAAAAGGAATGTAACCGTCAACCGAAGGAGTGAAAATGTCAGAGCAGAACGATCCGGTCGCTTCAGCTCCAGCCCTCGAAGAAACAGCTCTCGCCCTCTGCGACGGGAAGGGCATCCTGGCCGCCGACGAAAGCTCGGGCACCATCAAGAAGAGGTTCGATCAGATCGGGGTGGAATCAACCGAGGAAAACCGGCGGTCCTACCGGGAGATCCTATTTACCGCCGAGGGCATCGAGGAATTTATCGGCGGCGTCATTCTGTTTGATGAGACGATCCGTCAGCAGGCCGGCGACGGCACGCCGCTGGCCGGGGTCCTGGCTCGCAGGGGCATCATTCCGGGAATCAAGGTCGACAAGGGCCTTAAGGACCTTGCGGGCTCCAAGGGCGAGAAGATCACCGAGGGCCTCGACGGCCTGGCGGAGCGGTTACCGGAGTACCGGTCGCTGGGCGCCCGGTTTGCCAAGTTCCGGACCGTGTATTCCGTCGGCGACGGCCTGCCCACGGACTACTGCATCGAAGCCAACGCCCACGTGCAGTCCTATTATGCTGCTCTTTGCGTGGAGCACGGCCTGGTGCCCATCGTCGAGCCTGAAGTCCTGATGGATGGCGGACATTCGATCCGGCAGTGCTACGACGCGACCCGGCGGACCCTGGCCGCCGTCTTTGACCGGCTGGCGCTGTACCGGGTGCCTTTTCCCCAGATTCTGCTGAAGACGAACATGGTCGTAAGCGGCGCGGACGCGGCCGTCCAGGCCGATGAGGCCGAAGTGGCCCGGATGACGATCGATTGCCTGAGCGAGGTGCTGCCGGATGAGCTGCCCGGTGTGGTCTTCCTTTCGGGGGGACTAAGCGAGCAGCAGGCCACGGCCAATCTCAACGCGATAAATGCCGCCGGCAGCGTCGCTCCCTGGCATCTGAGCTTCTCCTACGGGCGGGCCCTGCAGGCCTCGGCGCTACGGGCATGGAAGGGCCAGCCGGGCAACCGGGGGCCGGCGCAGGAGGCGCTTCTGAAACGGGCGCGCCTCAATGGAGCCGCCCTGCTCGGGGAGTACAGACCGGAGATGGAAGAACAGTAGATCTGCCCGGTTTCGAACCTGCCATATCGGGAAGTCATCAAGGAGTACTGATTTCTTCTTATGGGAGGTAGGATCATGGCGACCAAGGTAGCAATCAACGGGTTTGGGCGGATCGGGCGGCTCACCTTCCGCCAGATCATGGAAAGTGGCGACGGCCTTGAAGTGGTGGCGATCAACGACGTCGCGGACCTGGAGAATCTGGCCTATCTGCTGCTTCACGACAGCGTGTATTCGTCTCCAGACGCCAGTATCGGCGTAAATGACGGCATGCTTTCCTGGGACGACCGGCAGATACCCTTCACCAGAATCAGCGATCCGGAACAGTTGCCGTGGGGCGAAAAGGGGGTCGAAACCGTGATCGAGGCCAGCGGCGCCTTCACCGCCAGGACCGAGGCCGGCAGACATCTTGACGCCGGCGCCGAGCGGGTTCTGGTGACGGCGCCCTCCAAGGGCGCTGATATCACCATCTGCATGGGGGTGAACGAGGATAAGTTCGATCCCTCGGATCACCTGGTGATATCCAACGCCTCCTGCACCACCAACTGCCTGGCGCCGGTGGCGAAGGTGCTGGACGAGGAATTCGGCATCGTGGAAGGCCTGCTGACCACCGTGCACGCCCTCACGAGCGGCCAGGGGATAGTGGACAAGCCCGGCAAGGACTGGCGCAGGGGCCGGGCGGGAGCGCACAACATCGTTCCCGCCACCACCGGCGCGGCCATCGCCACGGCCGAGACCCTGCCGCAGCTCAGAGGCAAGGTCAACGGCATGGCAATGCGGGTGCCGGTGCTCTGCGGCTCCGTAATCGATTTCGTGGCCAACACGGAGCGGACGGTTGATGAGGAAAAGGTCAATGAGGCTATCCGCCGGCGCGCGGCCGCCGAAGAGATGCGCGGCATCCTGGGCATCAGCGAGGAACCGCTGGTTTCGTCCGACATAATCGGCAGCACCTATTCAGCGGTGGTGGACGCCTCCTCAACCATGGCCATCAACGGCCATACCGTGAAAGTGGTGGCATGGTACGACAACGAATGGGGGTACGCGCGCCGGGTTGTCGACGCGGCCGGATACATAAGCCGCCGGGCGCAGATGCGCAAGGCTGCCTAGACAGGCAGAACGGCCATATACCGCCGTCAAATTCCGGAAACCGGCCGGACTACGGCAATGCCGGCAGGTTTTTCAAGCACGCGGGCTTGCCAAAGCCGTTTAATCCCATGGCCGCGGGGAAATAAATACGCCATGCCTGTTGTAGTATGGAAGCCGTATGGATTTGTGAGCTCCTTCTGCTTCCGAAGGGAGCCATGGAATTCAGCGAGACAGTAGAGCTGGTCGGCAAGTCGCTGGACATCCTGGGGGTCGCTGTCATCGTTTTGGGAACAGCGGCGGGCCTGATTACGTTTAGCGCCCGTTTCTTCAACCGGGAACAACGGCCGGTTGCCTTCCAGCGGGGCCGTCAGAGCATGGCCCGGGCCATTCTGCTCGGCCTGGAAGTGCTCATCGCCGCCGACATCATCCGCACCGTCGCCATCTCGCCCACCTTTCAGAACGTGGGAGTCCTGGCTGCCATCGTGCTGGTGCGGACATTCCTGAGCTTCACCCTGGAGGTGGAGGTGGATGGCCGCTGGCCCTGGCGCAGGCAGCCGTAGCTCCCCGGCACCGGTACTGGTGCCATCAGCGGGTAAAAAAGTACCGCTGAGATGTTGAAAGATTGACTTAACAGCTGGAAAGGCATTGCCGAAATCGCTGCTTAGCGCGGATTGCCATCCCCAAAAATAACCATGGAGAGCAAACATGGTGCAAGCGGGAACACCGCCTTTAGAAACTACTACAGAGGAGTATGATTGACAAAAACTGTAACTCGTCATAAACTTAGCCGCCAGGCAGCTCTCTTTAAGAGACGCACCGGGAAGCGGGGATCGGGAGATGTCATCCCCTTCATGGAGGTCAGCAGCATGTTTTATCATGCCATCGGCCGGATTTGGCATGTTCCGCCACCCGGTGAGACGAAAGAAAGATTTGTTATGGGTGGACGGTGCATCTAACCAGACAGAGCGATTACGGCGTCCGCGCTGTTCTGCATCTTGCCAATCTTCCTTACGGCAAAGTGGTGCAGACGAAGGAGATAGCCGCCCGCCAGGTAATCCCGAGCAAATATCTTCCTTCCATTATTCGCACACTGGCTCGCGCCGGGCTCATCCGCACGCTGAGGGGGAACCAGGGCGGTGTCATGCTGGCCCGGCCGCCGGAGGACCTCTCTGTGCTTGAAGTCATCGAAGCGGTGGAAGGGCCGATCTCGCTGGTCCCCTGCCTCAGAAGCCCGGAACAATGTGTCCATCAGGACAGCTGCACCTTCCGGCCGGTCTGCGAGAACGTGCAGAATTCCCTGATAGCACAGCTGCATAACACCACCTTCGCCGACCTGGTTTCACGAACATATGTGCAGGCGAAGGATGGAATGCCCCTGGAGGCCGCCCCGCCAGACGAGTCCCTGAAGCATTCGCGGGTTTTAAGCGACTAGGACCGCGCCGGACTCTTTCCCGCTGCCTGTCCCGGCAGGCTCTCCCTGCCCGAGGCATTCTCAGCCCAATTTTACCCGCCGGGAAACCGGATCAGGAGGGTCCGTAGCAGAAGCCGATATATCCCTTATACACGCGATTTGACGGCGACGTTTGGCATACGCCGTTTGCCGGCGATATGTGGCCTTACAGGCAGCCGTCTGATACCATGTAAAATACCCAGGGCGTAATAAATTGCGGGGGCAGGCTGGGTTCCGCTTGCAGGCAGCGGATGTAGCGCCGCCAGCGTTCCCTGGCCGAATTCATAATCCTGTAATAATCCGGGTAAAGAGCAGGAAATCCAGATGGGAAGCCAGGAAGCAATTGAACAGGTCGATGCGGCTGCGTCTCCCCCGAGGCAGGAGGTCTGGGACCGGTGTATCTGCGATTATGTCAATCCGGTCATGGACCGGGTCAAGAGGCGCCCCCTTTTTCAGAAAGTCGTCATCGCGAACACCATCCTCATCGCCATCGGCGCCAGCCTGGGCATCTATCTGCAGAAGTTGTATTTCCAGGATGGCGAGCTCGGATACCTGGTTTTGTTCCTTGCCAGCGGCGTCTCACTTTCCATCCTGGTTAATTATCTGCTGGTCAAGCTGGCCTTCCGGCCTCTTGATGACGTAACCGACACGATGAAGGCGATACGCGCCGGGCACCGCGGCATCCGCGTGCCGGAGGTCAGGGACGATCCCCAGATCGAGGATCTTTCCAAGAGCCTGAACGCCATGCTCAACTCCATGGAGTGGCAGCGCCGGCGGGCGGCGGCGTCGGTGATCCAGGCCCAGGAAGAGGAGCGCAAGCGGATCGCGCGAGAGCTTCACGACGAGACCAGCCAGTCCCTGACCGGGCTGGTGATCGGCATCAGGATGGTGGAGGAAGTGGTTCCGGATGGCATGGCGGAAATCAAGGAGCGTCTGAACGGCATCAGCGACCTGGCTCATTCGACGCTTAACGAGGTTCATACCATGGCCATCAGGCTCAGGCCCAGCGTGCTCGACGATCTGGGGCTCTCGGCAGCGCTTCGCTCTTACGTCAAGGAATTTTCCGCAAATACCGGTATTGCCGTGGATATTCAGCCGCTGGTGCTGTCACAGAGGTTATCTCCCGAGATGGAGACGGTATTATACCGGGTAGTCCAGGAGGCCCTAACCAATGTTGCCCGGCACTCCGGAGCCAGCGAGTGCCGAGTTCTGCTCAAGCACAAAGGCAACGGGATAGAAGGATCGATATCGGACAACGGCCAGGGGTTTGACTCGCAGGAGGTTATGTCCGAGCAGGGCCGGGGGCTCGGCTTGCACGGCATGAAGGAAAGAATCGAGCTGGTGGGCGGCTCGCTCGGGTTTGATACCAGGCCGGGCCATGGCTCCACTATCTTCTTCGAAGTTCCAATCGATACTAACAAGGAGGGCATCTGGTGAGCAAGATCAGGATATTGCTCGCCGACGACCACGCAATCCTGCGCTCGGGCCTGATGCGCCTGTTAGGCGAGGAGAGCGACATCGAGATCGTCGGCGAGGCTGAAAACGGCCGCGAAGCGGTCCAGAAAACGCAGGAGCTGCATCCGGACATCGTGCTGATGGACATCGGCATGCCGGTGATGAACGGCATGGAGGCCACCAAGCAGATAAAGAAACGGGACAATGATGTCAAGGTGCTGGTGCTGACCATGCACGACAACGAGGAGTACCTGTTCCAGGTTCTCCAGGCGGGCGCCTCAGGCTACGTGCTGAAGAAGGCCGCCGACAGCGACCTGGTCAACGCCATCCACGTGGTTTCCCGGGGAGACTGCTTTCTCTATCCATCCGCCGCCAAGATGGTGGTCGAGGATTACCTGGAGAAGCTGAAAGCGGGCCAGGAGCCAACCTCGAGCTTCGATGCGTTGACCGAGCGGGAGCGGGAAATTCTTCGGCTGGTGGCCGAGGGATACACCAACCGGGAGATCGCTGAGAGCCTGTTCATCAGCGTCAAGACGGTGGAAACCCACAAGGCCAACATCATGGAGAAGCTCAACCTGCACAAGCGCGCCGAACTTGTGCGCTACGCCATCCGCAAGGGCATCCTGCAGGTTGATTTCGACGAGATGGTGGAACATAACCCGTAAAGTCATCCCCGGAACGAGGCGCAAGCCTTTCTGAGCGCGGCCTGGCATCCGTTTCTTCATAGTTCCAATCCCGGGCGAATCGGGCATTATCACCCTGAGCGATTTTAAGGAGTGCGTGCCCGATATCGAAACTCCCCAACAGAACGGCCGGGAGCACTGCCGGGACAGGGTGGCTGTCGCTCCAGGCGGATGGAGACGGCTGAAATGGTACGGCCCGGGGCTCCTCTGGATGGTCTCCTCCGTAGGGTCCGGCTCGATACTGTTTACGCCCAGAGTCGGATCGCGCTACGGGTATGAACTTCTCTGGGCTGCCTTGCTGGTGGCTTTTCTGACCTGGGTAATCATTCGTGAAATCGGCCGTTACACCGTCGTTTCCGGGAGATCCATTCTCGAAGGGTATTACGGCATTCCGGGTCCCAGGGGATGGATAGTATGGCTCATTTTTCTGCCTGGGCTGGCCAGCGGCATCGTGGTGGTGGCCGGCATTGCCGCGTTGATCGGCAGCGCGCTGGGGATCGTCCTGCCGGAAAGGCAGGCTTATTTTGCGGTCGGCATTATTCTTGTCTCGAGCGCGCTGGTGGTCAGCGGAAGGTACAGGCATCTGGAAAAGGTGACGGCCGGCTTGGCCGCTGTTCTTATTGTATCGACGGTCGTCACCGCGATCGTTGTTTTTCCCGGATTCGGCCCGTACGCACATGGCCTGGCTCCGGTCCTGCCTCTGGACTTCGACGCGCATTTCGTGCTTCCCTGGTTTGGATTTCTTTTGGCGGGAGCGGCCGGCATGATGTGGTACTCGTACTGGGTTGCGGCGCGGGGCTTTGGAGGGCCTGTATTCGAGGAGGAAGAGCAGGATGACGAACAAGGCAAGGCCGTTTCGGCAGCCGGCAGGCAGGCGAGCCTGCGCTCATGGATGATCATCACCGGAACGACGGCAGCCATAGGCGTGGTCGGAGCGACTGTCGTCAACGTTTCCTTTCTTACACTCGGCGCCGAGCTGCTGGCTCCGCTCGGGATCGTCCCCGAGGGAATCCGGGTGGCCGAGGATATCGCCAGGCTTCTCTCCGATGTATGGGGTCCCGCGGGAACCTGGGTTTTTGTCACCGGCATCTTTGTGGCCCTGTGGGGCTCTGTTCTGGCGAACCAGGATGGATGGGGAAGAATGTATGCCGACGCCACCTTGATACTGCTGAGGCGCCGCGGGATTGATGAATCCTCCAAACCGCGGCGGCGGCTGCTTCTGAGGAACGGTTATGTCATCGCGGTGCTAACGGCCGCGCCGGTCGCGGTTTACCTCCTGCTCCGTGATCCAGTCGGCATTTTGTTCATAGGCGGGGCAATTTCCGCGGCGCATATTCCCGTGGTCGTATCCGTTACCCTCTACCTGAACTTGCGGAGGCTGCCCCGTGCGCTCGCCCCCGGACCCGTGTGGATAGCCGCCACCCTTGCCGCGGTCCTCTTCTACGCCTTTTTTACGGGGTTTTATTTTTATGAGCTGATATTCCGCTAAAGCATTCTTGAAAAACCTCTCGCCTGCCCGTATACTTCCAAAATCAGTCATTATAGCTGCAGCCTGTGGCATGCGTCCGGAATTTTTGAGACCGGGCGTGCAGGGGAAGCCGGTTTGATGCCGGCGCGGTCCCGCCACTGTAGCCGGCGCGCGCGTATGTATTCAACAGAAGTCATGGCGCCGGGAGCCAGGAAACCTGCCCGCAGGCTCTAGCCTCAAACGCTCTTCGCGGATAGGAGTGGCTAGGTTGAAAACCGATTTTCTTTCCAGCCCGCTTCGTTTGAAGAGGGCTTTTTCCGTCTTGAGGACGGCATGATATTCATTACCGGAGGAGCCAGGAGCGGCAAGAGCAGCCTGGCGGAAAGGCTGGCCCGCGAGCATGGCGGCCGGGTAACCTACATCGCCACCGCCCGGGCCGGCGATGCCGAAATGGGCGACCGCATAGCCGGACACCGGCGCCGAAGGCCCCGGGAATGGCAGACCGTGGAAGCTTACGATGATCTGCCCGGCGCCGTGGAGGCGGCGCTTGCCGGCGGCGGCACCGTGCTGGTGGATTGCCTCACTGTATACATCTCAAATCTGTTGCTGAGCCAGGGGCCCGGCTCCGGGATGCGGCTGGAGAAGCTGGTGGATGGGGAAATGGAACGGCTGGCCGGACTTTGCGTTTCACGATCGGAAGGTAACGGCCGCGTCATTCTGGTAAGCAACGAGGTGGGAATGGGCATCGTCCCCGACAACGCTCTGGCCCGCGTCTTCCGCGACCTGGCCGGGCGCGCCAATCAGAAACTGGCCGCGGTTGCCGACGAGGTCTATCTGTGTGTGTCCGGTTTGCCGGTGAGGGTGAAATGATCAGAATCGTGGACAGAGAAACGCCGGCTCCCGTGCCCGGGTTTCCGGAAAGGGCCTGAGGCATGCCAGCGGCAAAGACACTAATGATCCAGGGTACCGCTTCCCACGCCGGTAAAACCCTGCTGGTAGCCGGACTGGCCCGCATCATGGCTCAGGATGGCTTCTCGGTGGCGCCGTTCAAATCCCAGAACATGTCGCTAAATTCCTTTGTCAGCGCCGAGGGCGGCGAGATGGGCAGGGCGCAGGTGGTCCAGGCGGAAGCGGCCCGGGTCAAACCCCATACCGACATGAACCCGGTGCTGCTCAAGCCCACCACCGATACCGGCGCCCAGGTCGTGGTGCAGGGCAAGCCTGTGGCTACCATGACCGCGCAAGACTACCACGATTACAAAATGGGGCTGATGGACGCGGTATACGACTCTCTGGACCGGCTGAGACGAGATTTCCAAGTCGTGCTCATCGAAGGGGCCGGCAGCCCTGCCGAGGTGAACTTCCGGGGGCGGGATATCGCCAACATGGTTGTGGCCGAGATGGCCGAGGCGCCGGTGCTGCTTGTGGGTGACATCGAGCGCGGCGGTGTGTTTGCCCAACTGGTGGGCACCATGGAACTGCTTCAGGACAGCGACCGGCAAAGGGTTGCCGGCTTCATCATCAACAAGTTCCGGGGAGACAGGACTATCCTGGAGCCGGGACTTGATTTTCTCGAGAGCCATTGCCAGCGGCCGGTGCTGGGCGTGGTTCCCTATGTAAAGGACCTGCGCGTCGAAGAGGAGGATTCCGTGGGGCTGCCGCAGCGTTCATCTGAACCACCCGGCCCTGGACAGGGCGCGAGGGCGCTCTTCCCCTCGGACGTGCGCGGCGGCGGGGACAGGGCTGCCAGGCATGGCGACCCCGTCCGGGTACGCATTTTGAGACTGCCGCGTCTTTCCAACTTCACCGATTTTGATGCCTTGAGCGATTGTCCCGGGTTTGAATGCGGCTACGTGGAGCACGCCGCCGGCCTGCGCGGGGCAGATCTGATCATCATCCCCGGAACCAAGAGCACGGTCGCCGATCTGCGCTTTCTCTGGTCGAGCGGCATTGCCGCTGAGGTAATCCGCCGGGCACAGGGCGGCACGCCTGTGATCGGCATCTGCGGCGGGTTTCAGATGCTGGGCAAGAAAGTCCTTGACCGGCGCGGCCTGGACGGCGGCGCCGGCAGCGTCAAGGGCCTGGGCCTGCTTGACGTAGAGACGGTCTTTGAGCCTGAAAAGGAAACGAGGCAGCAGTCAGGGAGGATCACCGGCTATAACGCCCTGCTGCCGAGGGGCACCGCAGTGTCCGGCTATGAGATTCATATGGGTCAGACATACCTCGGGCCCCAGGCGGCGCATCTGCTGGGGACGCGGTCCGGCCCGGACGGAGCCGTAAGCGAAAACGGTTTGGTGCTGGGCACATACATGCATGGATTCTTTGACAGTAACGAGGTGCTGGCAGGCCTGCTGTCCTGGTTCGGCATGCCGGCCGAGCTGCCGCTGATAGACCGGGCCGCGGCGAAAGAGCACGAATACGACCGGCTGGCCGTGGCGCTGAGGAACTCTGTTGATATTGAGAAAATATATGAGATAGCAGGATTGGCGTGAACGCTGCCTGGCGCGTGAGCCGCCCCAATCTCCCGAAAGACAGCCGTCGTCCGTGGCAGACTGCTGAGGGCGGGCGGGAGCAGGTTTTAAAGGGGCGCCGGTAATGCCCGGAAACATTGGCCCGGGCATGAAGCCGGGACTGGCGCTGGCGCTGGATCTGGCCGTGGGAGAGCCGGCCGAGGCCGTGCATCCCGTCTGCCTGATGGGAAAAGTTGTGGAGCAAGCTGAAAGGGCGGCGGACAGGGCTGGACTGAACCCGGGTTGGAGGCGCCTGGCCGGGATATTGATCGCCGTGGCGCTGCCCGCGGGTACTTATCTTGCCGCCCGGGGAATACTGAGGATTGCGCCGCGCCGCCTGGCCGGAGTTGCCGAGGCGGCCATGCTGGCCTCGGCAATCACCGTACGCTCCCTCGGAGAGGCGGCCCGCGACGTGGAGGAGGGACTGGGCGACAGCCTGGAAACCGGCCGCCTGCAGGTGGCTCGCATCGTCGGCCGCGACACCGGCCGCCTGGACGAGGCCGGGGTGGCCAGGGCCGCGGTGGAAAGCGTGGCGGAGAACACCAATGACGGGATCGTGGCCCCCATGTTTTACGGGTTCATCGGGGGAGCGCCGCTGGCTTTGTCATACAGGATGGTTAACACCATGGATTCGATGATTGGTTACAAAAACGACCGCTACCGTGACTTCGGCTGGGCAGCCGCCCGCCTTGATGATCTGGCCGGTTACGCGCCGGCGCGGCTCACGGCGCTGGCAACGGTTGTCGCAAGCCCCTTGGCAAGGGCCGACGCCAGGAGAGCGCTCCAGGTCTGGCTAAGTGACGGGGCCGGGCACGAGAGCCCCAACGCCGGCGTTTGCGAGGCCGCCTTCGCGGGCGCCCTCGGAGTCGGTCTGGGAGGCGCCCGCTGCTATGGAGGCCGCAGGGTTGATGCCCGGCCCATGGGAACCGGACGGCCTCCCGGCCGCGCCGACATCGGCCGGGCTGTCAGTCTCATGTACGGCGTGGCCCTGGTGATCCTGGCAGCGGGCACCGCGCTCAGATGGCTGGCGGGCCTCGGAGGAAGAAGGCGGGTTTCAAGCACCGGAGGCGGGCCATGAACGACCAGAGACCCCCGGATCATGACCTGCTGGCGCAAGTCATCTGGGAGCAGACCCGCAGGCAGGGACTGGTTCATCTGTACACCGGAGACGGCAAGGGAAAGACCACCGCGGCTCTGGGTCTGGCCCTCAGGGCACTGGGGCGGGATCGCCGGGTAGCCATGGTCCAGTTTCTGAAACGCACGAAGATGAAGACGGGAGAGATAGTGTTCGTGGAAAAGATGGACGGGCCGTTCACCATCCAGCGGTTCGGCGCCTCCCGGTTCGCCACGGAAGAAGAAAAACGTGAAGTTGAGGAAAGCGGGCAGACGGTAGCCCGGGGGTGGGAGGTTTCGAAAGAGCTGGTGAAAAGCGGCAATCACGACCTGGTCATACTTGATGAGGTAACCCATGTGGTCAAGCAGGAACTCGTGCCTCTTCAGGAGTTGATCGAGGTTGTCAGGGACAAGGCCGACAGCCTGGAGTTGGTGCTGACAGGCAGGCACGCGCCTCCGGAGCTGGTGGAGATTTGTGATTACGTCACGGAAATGAAGAAGATCAAACACCCGTTCCGGAATGGTATCCGGGCCCGGGAAGGAACGGAATATTGAACGTCCGGACGGTCGGGAAGATCGCTTTCTTTCCACCGCGGAAGGTTTCCGGAAAACTGCTGCCGACGATGGAGTTTGAATGACTGATTTGCGTAATACCGATACGTTGTCCGGGAAGGCGCCGGTCCATGGCGGCCGGCGTGATGATGCTGCCCGGCGCTACAGAATCCCCAAAGAGGAACTTCTCGATTTCAGCGCCAGCATCAACCCGCTGGGACCGCCTGCCGGGGTGGCCGCTGCCGTCAGGGGAGCGGCTTTGGAGATCTCCCACTATCCGGAAGAGGACGCGGCCGGACTGGCGGAGCAGATGGCTGCATATCTGGACGTGCCTGCCTGCCGGGTAGTTCCCGGAAACGGCAGCATCGAGGTTCTTTACTGGCTGGTCAGAGCCCTCAAGCCCGCGCGGGTCCTGGTCGTGGAACCGACATTTTCCGAGTACCGCCGCGCCTGCGTGCCGGCCGGCGCCGCCTGCGACTCCTTCAAGTTAAGGGAAGAGGAAGATTTTGCTCTTGATGTGAGACGGATCCGCCCGGCGGGTCATGACCTGGTGTTTCTCTGCAATCCCAATAATCCCACCGGCTATCTGGTCCCGGCTGATGAAGTCGTCTGGTTGTGGCGGCAATGCCGGGCCGCCGGCGCCGGCCTGGTGGTGGATGAGGCTTTCATCGATTTCGCCGGTGAGGGCGCCTCTGTCCTGACCGGGGATGCCGCAGAGGGAATCTTCGTCGTGCGTTCTTTTACCAAATCGCATGCCTTGGCGGGCCTGAGGCTGGGCTGCCTGGTTGCGCGGGAGGATTTTGCCCTGTCGCTGCGGGAGATGATGCCTCCCTGGAATATAAACGTCTTTGCCCGTGCCGCCGGCAGGGCGGCCCTGGCGGATACCGCCTATCTGCTCGAGGCCAGACGGGTGAACTTCCGGTCCCGTTTCCGGCTGTTCCGGGCTCTGGCTTCCCTGCCCGGCATCGACCCGTTGCCATCGGAGGCGAATTTCATCCTCTGCCGTCTCGCTACCGCCGGTTCGGATGAATTGGCTGACTGCCTGGGGCGCATGGGCATTATGGTGCGTGACTGCCGCTCCTTCCCGGAATTGGGCAACCGGTTCATCCGGGTGGCGGTGCGCTCGGACCAGGAGAACTACCAGTTGATTTCCGCACTGAAAAAGGCGCTGGCGTGAAGCGCCCGCTGGTAATAGCCGGACACGCCAGCGGCGTTGGAAAGACCACTGTCGCCACCGGGATTATGGGGGCTTTGCGGCGGCAGGGTTTTACGGTGGCTCCTTTCAAGGTTGGCCCGGATTATATAGACCCGGGTTATCATCAGAGAGCGACGGGAGTCTTGTCCCGTAATCTTGATACCTGGCTCACATCGCCTGCGGTGGTAAGCAGAATTTACGCCCGGGGCGCCGCCGGAGCGGACATCGGCGTCATCGAGGGAGTGATGGGACTGTTCGACGGGCGCGCCGGCGGCAGGGATGAGGGAAGCACTGCCGAAATGGCGCGTTTGACCGGCGCCGTTGTGGTGCTGGTGGCCGACTGCGCCCGGCTGGGCCGCAGCCTGGCTCCGCTGCTGACGGGGTTTGACCGGTTCGACCGGAGTATTGACCTGGCGGGGGTCATCTTAAACAACGTGGGCAGCCCCGGTCACGCCCGCGTTCTCAGGGACGCCGCCCGCGAGGCGGGGGTGCCGGTTCTGGGCGAGATTCCGCGGGCGGAAGGCATAACGCTGGGCTCGCGGCAACTGGGCCTGGTGCCGGAAAGCGAACTGGAGGCAGCAGGCCGGAAGATGGAAAGCATCATCGACCACGTCGGGCGAAACGTCGACATCGAAGCCGTGGCTGCCATGGCCGGCGGCGCCGGCGGCGGATCTGCGAGAGACGCAGGCCCGTTGAAGAATCAGGGAATCCCGGGCGCACAAACCGGATCCGGCCCGGACAGGCCGGCGGAAAAAATGGCGGCAGAAGGCGGCTCTGGCAAGGCTGCTCCGGGCCCGAATCATTCCGGCGGGCGCTGCCCGCGCATCGCAGTGGCCAGGGACGAGGCCTTCTCTTTTTATTATGCGGACGGACTGGAGGCGCTGGAAGCTGCCGGCGCCGAACTGGTCCGGTTCAGCCCGCTGCGCGATGAGGGCCTGCCCGCCTGCGAGGGCCTGTATCTGGGCGGCGGCTTTCCGGAAGTGTTCGCCGGCCAGCTGGAAGCCAACAGCGCCATGCGCCGCTCCGTGGCGGCGGCCTTGCGGGCAGGCCTGCCGGCGTATGCCGAGTGTGGCGGCATGGTGTATCTTTGCCGGGGAGTGGAGGTCAATGGCCGCCGCCGGGAGATGGCCGGGGTCATTGACAGCGAGGCCCGGATGACCGGCCGCCGGCAGGCGCTGGGATACGTGGAAGCCAGGGCGCGGGTTTCGAACATCCTGATGGAGGCAGGCGAACGCGTTCGAGGCCACGAGTTTCACTGGTCCCGGGTCAAATGGCAGGAAGACCGCCTGGCTTACGACTGTTTTTCCAGCAAACGGCCTGAAGTGGAGCAGGATGGCTTCTGCCGGGGGAACCTGCTGGCCTCGTATGTTCATATTCATTTCGCCGGGGATCATGGCGCGGCTGCACGCTTCGTCGAAGCCTGCGCCGGGTCCGGGAGGGCGGCATGACGGCAAAATTCGGCAACGCTTTGAAAACAGGCGTGGTGGTGCTGGGGCACGGCAGCCGGGCGCCGGAGGCAGCGCTGCTGCTGGAATGGGTCGCCGGGCGGCTGGCCGCTCGTTGTGAATATCCGGTGACGGCGGCTTCACTTCAGTTTAACCGTCCCACACTGGCGGAATCCTGCCGCCACCTGGCTGCCGGAGGCGTCCGCCGAATCGTGGTGACTCCATATTTCCTGTTTGCCGGGAATCACATGAAACTTGACATCCCCGAAGAGCTGAGAAAGCTGGAAACGGAACTTCCCGGGGTCGAACTGGTCCTGGCCGGCTCGCTGGGCGCCGATTCACGGCTGGTGGATGTGATGCTGGCCAGGATCGAAGAGTCGGTAGCCGGCCGCTGTGGCAGCGGTCCGCCTCCAGGCAGCAGCGAACGCGCCAGCCTTCCCCAGCACCCGATCGAGTCAGAAAGTTTTGAGGTCATCGACCAGATGTTGAAGCCTTCCGATCCGGCTTCGCCCGAGTATCAGATAACCAGGCGCGTGGTTCATGCCACCGGCGATCCGGGGCTGGCCGGAGAACTGGTTTTCTCCAGGGATGCTGTCGGATCCGCCCTCCGCATCCTCGAGAATGGCGCCGCCGCCGCGGGCTGCACCGGCGCAGATGATGATGTCGGGACCGGAAACGATGCCGGCAGGGGATTGGATGCTGGCGGCTGGAGGGGCGCCAGGGCCAGCGGCAGCTCCGGCAGAGGGGATGCCCGGATCATCTGTGACGTCAAAATGGTCGCGGCGGGGATAGAGCCCACCGCCGCCAGGATGGGACTGGATGTCTGCTGCCGCATCACCGGCGAGGAAACACTAAATCTGGCGCGAAGGGAAGGGATTACGCGCGGCGCGGCGGGAATCCGCCGAGCCGCGGGCGCTCTCGGCGACGCTATCATCGTCATCGGCAACGCCCCCACCGCCCTGTTCGAATGCCTGCGGCTGGCAGAAGAAACCGGGGCGCGGCCGGCTCTGATAGTGGGGGTCCCGGTAGGCTTTATCGGCGCCGCTGAGAGCAAGCGGGCGCTGATGGATTCCGGCCTGCCCCACATAACCCTTCCCGGACACCGGGGCGGCAGCAACGTGGCCGTTGCCGCCGCCAACGCGCTGATGCGGCTGGCAGCCGCCGGCGCGCCCAGGGACGCCCGCGGCCCAAACGCCACCGGTATCCATGCCGGAGGAAATTGCGGCCGGATGAGGAGATCCTGATGCATATCCCGGAAGGCTTGATACCCGCCGGACAGGCGTTGGCCTGGTACGCGCCGGCGCTTGCTTTCATAGGTACGGGACTGGCAAGCCTCAGGAAGAGGTTTAACGAACTGCCCCAGACCCGGGCGCTGGTGGGACTGCTGGGCGCCTTCGTGTTCGTGATTTCACTGATGCCGGTGCCTGTGCCGGGCCTGGGCACCGTCTCCCACCCCTGCGGCACGCCGCTGGCGGCCATCATTCTGGGACCCCTGACAGCGATAGTGCTGGGAGCGGTGGCCTTGCTCCTGCAGGCCCTGTTTTTCGCGCATGGCGGCATCACCACCTGGGGAGCAAACGTTTTCGCCATGGCGATCGGCGGGTCACTGGCAGGGTTCGCCGCCTTCAGGGTTTCCCGCCGGCTGGGATTCGGCATTGGCGCAGCCGCCGGCATGGCCGGCTTTACCGGCGACCTGGTCACTTACGCCATCACGGCTCTGCAGCTGGCGTTATCGCTGCACGGTCAGGAGCCTGTGACCCTGGTCTGGGCCGCCGCTTTCGCCTCTTTCTTGCCGACGCAGGTTCCGCTGGCCATCGCCGAGGGCCTGCTCACGGCAGGGGTGGTTGTCTTTATCGCCAGGCAACGGGCCGAGTTGCTGGCCGGGGTGGTGATGCGCCCGTGAAACGCTTGATCATTCTGATGCTTGTTGCCGTGTTTTTAACGAGCGTGTTCCTGACCCGGTCCCAATGGGACGGCGATATCACGGAGGCAGTCTCGCTCTCGCTGGCCGCTGAAGCCGGCGCCGGCGAGTCCCGGATCCTGCCCTGGAGCATCGATGGAGATTTGCTGCTTTTCCTCTTTCTGGCCGGGGGAGCCGCCGCCGGTTTCGCGGCCGGCTATTACTGGCGCGTTCTCTTTGCCGGCGGCAGGGAGAAAGAAGCCGGCCGTAATCCTAATCCGGACGAAAACAGCGGAGCCCGTCTTCCGCCCCGAGCCGCTGCTGGAGCGTCCGGCAAGGAGCGTACCCGATGACCGGAGCGTCACATGGCAGAGACGATTACGCCTGGAGCGGCGGCTGGCTCTCCCGGGTAGACCCGCGGGTGAAGATAGCGTCGGTGGCCGGCCTGCTGGCGGTGAACCTGCTGGCCGCCACATTCCTGGTGCCCCTCGTCATATCCTTTGCGATGCTGCTGCTTATGGTTGCGGGCCGCGTTCCCTACCGGCGCCAGCTGATAATGATCGCTTTCCCCGCGACTTTCGCCATTTTCATCATCGCTTCCCAGACCGTTTTTGAGGGCCGGGCGGTCTTTGCCAGCCTTTGGTTTATCGACTTGCATCTGGACGGCCTGCTTCACGGCATTTATCTTTCCCTTCGCGTGGTATCAGGCGCGCTGGTCGTGGTTGTTCTGGGAGTGACCACGCCCATCAACCGCCTTTGCATGGCCCTCCGCTGGTTCCGGGTGCCGGCCACATTTGTCGAAGTGGTGCTTTTAACCTACCGGTATTTATTTGATATATACGCCGAGTACGCGCGGATGCGCGAGGCTCAGCGGTCGCGCCTGGGGTGGACCTCGGCGGCCGCGGGCCTTTCCAGCAGCAGGATGCTGGGAGGATCGCTTTTTCTCAGGGTATACGAGAGGGGCCTGCGCTCGGCGGAGGCGATGAGCTGCCGCGGAGCCGGTTCGCTGGTATCCGGGAACCTGCCCCGGCCGTCGCGCCTCGACGTGGGCGCGGGGCTGGCGACTGCCCTGCTGCTTGTCCTTCTTGTGGTTCTGGCCCTGGAGGGCTGGCGGTGATCAGCGTCAGAAATCTCTGCTTCACTTATCCAGGCGGCGTCAAGGCTTTGGAAGAAGTGTCGCTCGAGGTGGCGGAGGGGTCTTTCCTGGCGGTTATGGGAGCCAACGGCTCCGGGAAATCGACGCTGCTCAAGCACCTGAACGGGCTGCTGGCAGCCCAGGCTGGCACAGTGGCCGTGAACGGGATTTCTGTGGAAAAGAAGAGTTTCGAGAAGATTAACAGGATAGCGGGTTTCGTCTTTCAGGATCCCAATGACCAGATTTTTGCCCCCACCGTGGAGGATGACATAGCTTACGGTCCGCGCAACCTGGGCCTGTCTGACCATGAGGTCGGGCGGCGGGTGGAGGCGGCCGCCGCTCAGGTGGGAATCCACAGCCTGCTGGGGCGGCCCATCCATCATCTGAGCCATGGACAGAAAAAACGGCTGTCAATAGCCGGGGTGCTCGCCATGCAGCCGCGGGTGCTCATCCTGGATGAGCCCACCGCCAGCCTGGATCCAATGGGAGAGAAACGCATCATGCGTCTGCTGCTCAGTCTCAACCGCGCCGGCATGACGATCGTCATGGCTACCCATGACGTAGACCTGATACCGCTCTACGCGGAACAGGTCTGCCTGCTCAGGTCCGGACGGGTTGCGGTCAGGGGCGGACTGAAGGAGGTCTTCGGCAGCCGGGGGCTGATCGAGCGCTGCCATCTGCGGCTGCCGCGCATCTCGTATCTCTTTGAAGTGTTTCCCGATCTGACCGAACTGCCTCTCACGGTGGGCATGGCCCGCAAGGAGCTTGAGCGGCGGCTGCTGGCGCGAAGCGGGATCGAGCCCGCCCAGGTCTGAAAACGCGGACGGCAGACTGAAGATCGCCTTGGAAATGAAGGAATCTGGCAAGAAAAAAAGCCAAAAGCCGGCCAGGGGTTACACCACCGGCGCGTGCGCCCAGGCGGCCACCCGGGCAGCGGCGCTGATGGCGGCCACCGGTTCCCTGCCCCGGTTGGGCAATAGTGATGACGGTTATCCGGCGAACCCGGGGAAGGCCGGTTCGGTGGAGATCGTTTTGCCCGGCGGGGAAGCAGCCGTCTTTCAAGTGACCATGAACGGTGATGGAGCCTGCTCCGTAGTCAAGAACGCGGGCGACGATCCCGACATCACCGACGGCGTCACGATCACGGTTCGCGCGAGCCCGCGGCGGGACGGCCGCGTGCTCGTCAAAGGCGGGGAGGGCGTCGGTCTGGTGACCCGGGAAGGCCTGCCGGTCAAGCCCGGCCGGCCGGCCATCAACCCAACCCCCTTAAAGCAGATACGGGCCGAGGCGCGGCTGGCGCTGCCGCAGGGAGCCGACATCACCGTTTCCATACCCGGGGGCGGCCGGCTGGCCCGGAGGACGTTTAATCCCAGGCTGGGCATATCGGGCGGGCTCAGCATCCTGGGTACGACCGGACGGGTGGAACCCTGGTCTGTAGCCGCGTACCAGGATTCACTTTTGCCGCAACTGGATGTGGCCCGGGCATCCGGGGTAAGGGAACCGGTCCTGGTGCCAGGGGCCAAGGGCGAAAAGGCCGCGATCGGGGCCGGCTGCCAGCCGGAAGCCGTGATTCACGCCGGCAATTTCTTCGGCATGATGCTGGGCGCGGCCCGGGACAGGGGATTCAGGCAGGTCGTGCTTGCCGGCCATGTGTCAAAGCTGGCCAAGATGGCCCGTGGAGATTTCGATACCCATTCGCGCCGGTCTGCCATGCCGCTGGACGTGCTCGCGGAATGCGCCACGGCCGCGGGACTGAGCGGCGAAAGGGCAGCGGCGCTGGAAATGATGCCCACCACAGAGGCGGCAATCCGCAGCCTGCGCCGCGCGGGCGATTTCGAAGTGCTGGACGTCGCCGCCGGCCGGGTGGCGGCGCGGGTGAAGAAAGAGTATGGCTTCAAGGCCCTGGTTTTGCTGACCGACGGCGGCGGCCGGGTCGTGGGCCGCTCCGGATAAGCACGTAATACCGAATGACTGAAAGCTTGAAAAACAGATTTGGCAAGGCATGTCCATGACCCACGGCAGGCACACACTGTTCGTAGTCGGCGCCGGTTCCGGATCTCCCGGTCTTCTGACCGCTCAGGCCAGGCAGGCCATAGCCGGCTGCCGGGTGTTCGCGGGCGCCGCCCGGCTGCTCAGGCTGGCCGACGATCTGGCTCCCGGGGCGGAATCGACTCACGCCATCGGCGCCGATTTCGAAGAGGCCCGGGATTTCATCGCCGGCCATCTGGAACAGGCCGACGTTTGCGTGTTGACCAGCGGGGATCCCGGCTGTTACAGCATTCTTTCCTACCTGATGAAACATTTCAAGGACAGGATCAGGGTGTTGCCGGGAATCTCCTCGGTGCAGCTCATGTCGGCGCGCCTGCGTCTTCCCTGGCAGGACTGGCGGCTTATCAGCCTGCATGGGCGGGCGGCCGAGGCGTCTGGGGAACCGCCTTCGGGGCCGGTGCTGTATTTCTGTGACGAGAGCAACCCCCCACAGGCGATTGCCGGGCGGCTGCTTGACACGATGCCTGATTGTGAGGCTGCGGTCGGAGCCTTTCTGGGCGAAGAAGAAGAGCTTGTCAGGGAAGGAAGCCTGCGGGAAATCGCGGCCGGGGTTTTTCCCGGACATTCCCTGTTGCTGGTAAGGCCGTCTGCCCAAGGGAGTCCCGGAGAGAACCGAAAGGCCGACGCGCCGCTGGGCGGAGCTCCGGATGAGCGTATCCCTTCGCCGGCCCCCGCGCCCGGGATTCCCGACGGGTTGTGGCTCAGGGCGGCAGGGATTCCCCTTTCCAAGTCCGAGATCCGGGCCGTGATGCTATCCAGGGCCCGGCCGGCGGGACGACGGGTCATCTGGGATATAGGAACCGGAACCGGCTCGTACGGCGTAGAATGTTCGCTGCTGGAACCCGCCGCGCAGGTGATCGCCGTTGACCGGGACCCGGCTGCGTGCCATCTGGCCGCAGCCAATGCCAGCCGCTTCGGCGCCCGGGTGGAGGTTGTGTGCGCGGAGGCTCCCGAGGGGCTGGAAACCCTGGCTACGCCCGATCTGGTGATCATCGGCGGCAACGGGGGGATGCTGGCTCCGATATTCAAGACTGCCGTCAGGGCGCTGGCTCCTGGCGGGCGCATCGTGGTGACCGCGCTCCTTCAAAAAACCAAGGAAATCGCCCACCAGCAGTTCGGGCAATCTGACCTGAAGCACCTCACCGCGACCCGGGTGACGGTCGCGCGGAGAACAAAAGATAACTGGCAGAAGCAAAATCCGGTGATCATCTTCACGGGTGACAAACCGGTTCCGGGAGCATGAGACAATCAAAAAACACCACAAATGAGCACGGCGACCCATATTATGTTGACCCTTGATTTATGATGGAGGCCGTATTTGGTAGCGGAGAAAGTGAATAACGAAAACGGGATCCTGTACGGCGTCGGCGTCGGACCCGGCGATCCGGAGCTGGTTACCTTGAAAGCGCTGAGGATAATCAGGAACGTTGCCATCATAGCTTTTCCCGTGCGTCGGAGGGGCGCTCGCAGCCGGGCCCTGGAAACGGTCAGGATCCATCTGAGGCCTGAAACTACGCTGCTGCCTCTGCTCATGCCCATGACCAAAAACAGGGATAGCCTGGCCCAGGCACACGAGCAGGCCGCCGCGTCCCTTGCGGAAGCCGCCCGCGGCGGCCGCGACGTGGCTTACCTCTCGCTGGGAGACCCGCTTTTTTATAGCACCTTCGGTTATCTGGCGGAGCGCTTTCCGGGAAAGGTGGAAGTGATAAGCGGCATCGCCGCCATGAATGCTTTTGCCGCGGCCATCGGCCTGCCCCTGGCTTCCGGAGACTCGCCAACGGCGGTTGTGACCGGGGGGTCAAGCCGGTCTTTAAAAAAAGCGCTGGAGATGGGCGGCTCGGTCATTATCATGAAACCGCGGTCGCTCTCGGAGGAAGCCCTGGGTCTGCTGGAAAGTGACGGCGCCTTCGGCCGGGCCAGCGCTGCCATCGAGCTCGGTGGTCCCTCGGAGCAGATCATCGAACAACTCGACCGCAAAGCAGCCGCTAATTTGCCGTATTTTTCCATAATTTGGATTAAACAGCCATAGGAGTGTACTATAATTTCTTTCCCTTCGAATATCCTGGCTGCTTTCTTCAGCAGGCGATGTTTGACCGGGCACGATCCGCACGATAAAACCGCGAAAGGTATGCAAAATGAATCCTGACAGAAACAAGAATCGGAAAACAGTGACCCACAGGGTCCATTTCGTCGGGGCAGGTCCCGGCGACCCCGATTTGCTCACTATAAAGGGGATGCGGCTGCTCGAGCAGGCCGATGTCGTCATCTACGCCGGCTCGCTGATCAGTCCCGAGGTGCTGGAGCTGTGCCCGAAAGCCGAACGCATCGACAGCGCCCCTCTCTGTCTCGATTATATAGTCGAGATCATGGTGGACCGGGTCAAGCACGGCAAGAGGGTGGTGCGCCTGCACAGCGGCGACCCCGCTTTCTTTGGCGCCATCAAGGAACAGATCGCCAAATTGCGCGAGGCGAGCGTCGATCTGGAAGTGGTGCCTGGAGTATCTTCTCTGGGCGCTGCCGCAGCCGCCATCAGCAGCGAGCTGACGGTTCCGGGTGTTTCCCAGACGGTGATCGTAACCCGTGCCGCCGGCCGCACGCCCGTGCCTGAGAGGGAGGATATCGCCATGCTGGCCGAGCATCGCGCCACCATGGCGGTATTCCTGAGCGCCGGCCTGATCAGCAGGCTGCATGAGAGGCTGGCTGCCCATTATCCGCCGGAGACACCGGTTGTCATCGTCCAGCAGGCCAGCTGGCCGCAGGAGAAAGTGCTGCGCACAAATGTGCAGGATATGAGAGAGGCGATCAGGGAAGCCAAGATGGACCGCACCGCGATCATCCTCATCGGCGCGGCGCTGGCGCAGCAGGGCGAGGAATCGAAACTGTACTCCAAGGAATTTTCGCATGGGTACAGGCAGGGCGAGTCCGGTGAGCCGGGGGAAAGCTGATCATATCAGCTATTTCTCGCTGACCGCCGGCGGGGCGCTCACGGCGCTCAGCCTTCGCGACCGGTTTGGCGGCACAGCTTATCTGCCCCGTTGCCAGAGTCTGGGATGCGGGCATTGCTCCCCCTTTGACAATCTTGCCGAGACGCTTCCCGAACGGTTTCTGGCCGGCGACACCGTCGTGGCCGTCATGGCCGCCGGTATCGTTTTCCGGTTGCTGGCGCCACATCTGTCCACCAAACATGTCGATCCCGCGGTAATAGTGCTGGATGAGGAAGGCCGGCACGCGATTCCTCTGCTGGGCGGCCATGCCGCCGGCGCCAACGATCTGGCCAGGGACATGGCAGCATACCTGGGAGGCGAGGCCGCCATCACCACTTCCAGCGACGTGCAGGGGCTCACGGCGCCGGACGAAGTGGCCCGCCTGCTTGACTGCCGCGTCGCCGGGCAGGATGAGCTCAGGCGGGTGACCGCCCTGCTGGTGGATGGCAACCGCCTCTGCATTCAGGCTACCCGGGATCCCGGCATCGACGGCTACGACTGGATGCCTTCCGGGGCCGAACCGCGCGGATACGCCGGCCGCCTGCTAATAACCAACCCAAGCGTTCGCGATGCGGAGCCTTACGAGGATATGATTCCGACTGCCCGGCTGGTTCCCCGCGTCGTCTGCGCCGGAGTGGGTTGCAGGCGGGGGGTGGCGCCCGGAAAGGTGATCTCAGCGGTTTATGAAGCCTGCTCGGCCGCCGGAATCGATCCCCTGTCGCTCAGCTCTCTGGCCAGCATCGATGTAAAAAAGGATGAGGCCGGGCTTGAGGAGGCCGCCCGCGAGCTTGACGTGGAACTGATTTTTTACACTGCCAGCCAGCTGGGCGCCCTTGGCCGTCCGGGCAGAGATTTCGTGGCCGCCAAGGTCGGAACCCCCGCCGTGTCGGAACCCGCGGCGCTGCTGGGAGCGGGGGCCGGATCCGAGCTGGTTGCCGCCAAGTCGGTTCACG
This sequence comes from Thermoleophilia bacterium, assembly GCA_014859345.1. Taxonomy (GTDB): domain Bacteria; phylum Actinomycetota; class Thermoleophilia; order BMS3ABIN01; family BMS3ABIN01; genus Kmv30. Next base: position 36,765 of record JACUUL010000001.1, on the reverse strand, counting down.
GCCCGGTAACTGTGGCGCTGGCCCTGAAGCCGCGACCCGCTCCGCGATCTGTTCCGCCGCGTGTCGGACCACGGCCGGCGCCAATGCCGGCCGCGTCCGGACAGGCTGAGTCCCGGCCGGCCGGCTGCGGACAGGTCCTGGCGGTTGGCATCGGCGCGGGCACGTCCGGATTGCTCACCGCAGAAGCGGCTGCCGCCATCGAGAACGCCGACGTGGTCGTCGGCTATCGTACCTATATCGATCAGGTGCGCCGCATTTTTCCCGAAAAAAAATACCTTGCCGGATCCATGGGCAGGGAGGTGAACCGCTGCCGCGAGGCTCTTAACCTGGCGCGCGAGGGCAAGACAGTGGCCCTGATCTCAAGTGGCGACCCAGGCGTCTACGGCATGGCGGGCCCACTTCTCGAGGTGGCCGGCCACGTGCCGGTGCGGATCCTGCCCGGCGTCAGCGCCGCCCACATCGCCGCCGCCCGCCTGGGAGCCCCGCTGATGAATGATTTTATCGTGTTAAGCCTCAGCGACCTGCTTACGCCCAGGGAGGAGGTTCTGCGCCGCGCGGCGGCGGCTGCGGCGTCGGACATGGTCATCTGTCTCTACAACCCTACCAGCAGGAAACGCCGCCCTCTTTTCGAGGAGGCCTGCGACATCCTGCTTGAGCATAGGCTGCCGGAGACCCCCGTGGGCTGGGTGCGTGAAGCCGGCGGTCCCGGCGAGAAAGCAGCTATTGTCAACCTCGGGCAGCTGTCCGGACAGGATATAGACATGCGGACCGCGGTTATCATAGGAAACTCCCGCACGGAGATCATCGACGGGAAGATGGTAACCCGGCGGGGTTACCGGAAGGAGTCGTGAGCTTGAGTCAGACGCGGTCAGCTCCGGCCCTCTATCTGATAGGCGGCACCGGCGAGGCAAACCAGGCTGCCGCCCGCCTCCAGGCGGAGGGCTACAGCGTAACCGTCAGCGTGGCCACCCCCTGGGGGGCGGTCCTGTCTGCAGAGGCCGGCAGCCACCTGGCGGATACCGGACCCAAGGATGCCTGCCGCATGGCCCGGCGCGCCTCCGAGCTGGGGGCCGCCGCCATCGTCGATTGCTCACATCCCTACGCCCTGGCCGCCAGCGACCAGGCCCGCCTCGCCGCCCGCCAGGCCGGCCTGCCATACCTGCGGTACAGCCGGCCGGCCTCGCCCATCCCGAAAGCGGACGTCATCCGGGCCGCCTCCTTCAGCGAAGCCCTGGAGATTCTAAAGGACCGCCCCGGCCGGGCCCTGCTCACCGTTGGCACCCGCCACCTGGAGCCTTTTGTCCGGGAACATATCGATTTCACCGCCCGCATCCTGCCTGTGCCCGAATCTCTGGCGGAGTGCGAACGCCTGGGCATGGATCCGCGCGATATCATCGCCGCCCATCCGCCCTTCAGTGTCGAGTTCAACCGGGCATGCATCCGGCACAGCCGGGCAGGGATCCTGCTCACCAAGGATTCCGGCCTCGAGGGCGGCCTTATGGAAAAGGCGGATGCGGCCGCCGCCGAGGGCATCGAACTGCTGGTGGTGGACCGGCCGGCCGAGCCCGGCGCCATCCACGATCTGGAGATACTCGTCCGGAGCCTGACAAAGTTGCTTGCGAAATGAGGACGTTTCCGTGAGACAGCTGCGCCTGGCTTTCGGTTTTTTCACGATTCTCCCCCTGGCCCGCGCCGGCGGCATCGAAGAAGTCACCCGGGCCGCCTTCTTGCTGCCGCTGGTGGCCGTTTTTCTGGGCGGAGTCGAGGGTCTGGCCGGCTGGGGCCTTTCGGGGCTGTTTGAAGCGCAGGTTGTGGCGGCGATAATTTTGGCGCTGGCCCTGCTCCTCACCGGCCTCCATCACGCTGACGGCCTGGCCGACGTGGGCGACGCGGTCATGGCCGGCGGCTCCCGGTCGCGGCGCCTGGCGGTGCTTAAGGATCGCACCATGGGCATCGGCGCCATCGCGGCACTGCTGCTTGTCTACCTTGTATCCTGGGCGGCGCTTTCAGAAGCGCTGCCCGGAATCGAAGAGCGCCACTGGCCATGGCTGATGATGTCGGTTGAACTCTCAGCGCGATTCTCCCTTTTCGCCCTGGCCATGTTCAGCCGGCCCTCTCACAAGGGCAGCGGCAGCGTCTTCATCGCCGGATCGAAAGGATGGCGGGGAATGGCGGCATCGGCGATTGTCCTGATCCTTCTCGCGCTGCTGGCCATTCCGCTGGGCATCTTAATCCCGCTGGTTTGCGGGGCAGGGGCGCTGGCAGTGGCCATTTTGCTGGCGGCGGCGGGCAGACGCTGGTTCGGAGGAGCCAACGGCGATTTACTGGGAGCCTCGGTCGAGACCGGCAGAGTGGCCGCTTTGCTGGCGGCAGCGGCGGCTCTTTGATCAAACCGGGTTTATGATGGAGAATCCCGGGTATCAGAAAATCATGGGCCGGGAACGATCTTCCGGATCGTAAACGGGGCATTATTCCGGGTCATAACTGACTGTTTGACCATCATGGAGACAGGGGCAAGGGTGAAAACGTGGCTCCTAAACTGAACTATTGTTATACTATAACTGCGGTAACAACAAAATAGGAGGATTTGCGATGCCTGTAGTAAACGGACTGGAAACCGAGGACCTGATAAAGGTTGTTGAGACGGTCAAGGAGAACTGGGATACGGGCAGGACGGTCTGGAAAGCATCGACGTCGTGGAAAGGCGGATTCCAGGTCGAGACGTGCTCGCGCGACTTCACGCTCCTGGCTGATGAGCCCGAGATGCTGTGCGGGACAAACATGGCGGCAAACCCGGTCGAGATGGTGCTTCAGGCCTATGGAGCATGCCTGACGATCGGTTACGCCATGAACGCCGCGGTCAGGAATATCAACATCGAGGATATCAGCATCAACCTCGAGGGCGAGATTGACCTGCCGGGCTTCCTGGGGCTGGAACCGCCCGAGAGCCTCAGCATGGACAAGCTCCCGGGGTTCAAGAACATCACAGCCAACGTGAAGATAAAGTCTGATGCGGATAAAGAGACGCTGGAAGAACTTCATAAACATGTGCTCGCCACGTCGCCTGTGGGAGTGACGCTCTCCAGGCCTGTCGCGTTGCATGCCGAGCTGGAAACGGTCTGACATGCTGAAAGTTCGTCAGCAAACAGATCCAAAAGGCGCGGAAGTCGACAATCTGTTCATAGTAGTGTGCGCGTCCGGATTCGAAAACCCGGCTCGCGTGCGCTCGGCTCTCATGTTCGCCTCGCTGGCGGCCGCCGCGAATTGCCGATCCATTCTGTACTGCATCCAGGAAGCGGTGGATGTCATGGCAAAGGGCTCCGTCGAGAAGCATGAAAAAGAGGCGCAGGGCATGCCGACAATCGGCCAAAGGCTTTATGAAGCGATCGACATGGGCGTCGAAATCCAGTGCTGCACGCAGACCATGGCGAACAAGAATATAGCTCCCGAAGGCCTGATTCCCGAAGCTACGCCCGCCGGAGCCATGAGCCTCATTGACCTCGCTTCTCAGGCCAGGGGAACCCTCTGTTTTTGACATAACGATCATCCGGTCAACTCCGGCCTTGAGTTTGGAAAAGATCGTAGGATAGACTCCTCAGCGAAGAACTGGTTTTTGAACGTTAAGGCAGGCGCATCGCCACGCCCTTCACGACAAAGCGCGGATTGTTCGCGATGAACATGATATCCGCGGCGAACGGTTTGACCTCTACCGTATGGGGGAAAGAGGTCAGGCAGTGATGACGGCCCGTGGAGGGGGGTGGCCTTCGCCATTGCCAGTTGATAACACCAGACAGTTTCCTGGGCTTTTGTTTCTCGGCAATGAAGCAGGATGTAGCCGGACTGCGACCCGATACGACCTTCAGATAAGATAGAATATATGACAATCAGAGATTAACAAAAACGAGCCCGGAGACACTGCATAAAAGACGCCGCTCCAATTGTTCCTTCGTTCGCTGTTGGTCCCCTGAGGGTCCGGTTTTGAGGAAATCGGTCCTTAGGCATTTAAGAAAATACGAAAGGGAAGGGGCATGACACCAAAACAGATTATCCTGGATGCTTATGAGGGCAAGAAGACCGAGAGGGTGCCGGTCACCCTGTTCGGGGCAGGCATGTGGAGCATCAGAAATTTTGGCACCTCCTTCGAGGAACTGGCGACCGATGTGGGGAAGATGACAGACATGCTGGTTACTACGTCGGGGAAGCTCCTCTGTGACATCGTGTACGCGGGCTCGGGTTATAACAACTTTCACGCTTCGGCGTTTGGCGGGGGGATAAAGTACCGAGAGATGGGCGCTCCCGATCTAAAGGAGCACCTGGTCGACACTGCCGAGGATATCGATAAACTGGACTACTCGGCTCTGGACAGGAACGAGGTGATAAATACAGTCAAAGAAGCCCTCAGGGAGACCAAAAAGAAGATTGGAGACGAATATGTTGTGACGATGACCGCCTGGGGTCCATATACTCTGGCCGCCCGGTTTGTGGGCGAAGAGACCATGATGAAGGCCACCTTCAAACGGCCGGACTTCGTTCACAAAATGGCAGATTTCACTACCGGCCTTCTTATCCATTTATTCGAGCCCCTGGTGCGGGACGGGACGCTCGAAGTCATCTCGCTGGCAGACCCAACCGCTTCGGGAGACCTCATCTCCAAAAAACAGTTTCGGGAATTCGCCCTGCCATACCTTAAAAAGTTCACCGATTGGGCAAAGCAGCATGACAGGCACACCCTGGTGCATATATGCGGGAACACCACCGACAGGCTTGACCTGATGGTCGATACGGGGGCAAGCTGCATAAGCCTGGACCACAAGACTGATATCGCCAAGGCGAAGGAGACGCTGCACGGGAAAATGTGCTTCGGCGGCAATATTGATCCTGTGGCCGTCATGGACCAGGGAAGCCCGGCGCAGGTGGAAGAGGTTTCGCGCCGGATAATCGAGACGGCGGGGACGGACGGAGGGTTTGTGTTGATGCCTGGCTGCGATATACCGCCAACCGTGCCTTACGAGAACATTGAGGCATTCATCCGGACGGCGAGAGAATGGAAGCTTTAGGTGGGAGGAGGTGCGATGACTTAGGGGAAAAGCTGCTGGGTGTTCTGGCTTATAAAAGCCGGGAGAGGAGCCGAAGAGATGAATTTCTGGGACGAACTTAAAAAATTTTTCGCCTCCACTTCGAAGCGGGAGGGCGGGGACGAAAGCGAGAAAGGAGCAGAAATGGCTGAGAGCAGCATGAAAGCGATGACGATGGAAGAATGCGCGGCGATGTCGCCGGAGGAATGCAACGAATACATGAAAAACGTCATGGGCTTCACGCCCAGGATGTTCCAGACGATCAACACGGTAACGCCGGTGCCGGGCAAGACCTTCGCCGATTTCTACGCCAGCGTGTTCGGCGACGGCGCCCTTTCGAAAAAGATCAAGGAACTGATGTTCATGGCCGGCGGCGTTTCCTATTGCTCTCCCCGGTGCATCATTCACGTGGTTCCGGCCATAGAAGCGGGAGCGACCACCGAGGAAATATTCGAGGCGGCGTCCGTGGGGATGATTCTGGCCGGCTTTGTACCTGGCGGTCCGGGCATACCGTACGCATTCGAATACGCGGTCAAATGCCTCGACATCGAGGCCAAGCATCGCAAAGGCGAACCGTGGGAGTATCTCCCCGAGCCGAAATGGGACCACGGGATCTACTAGGGCAAAAAAGACCGGCGGAGGGAATTCCCTCCGCCGGCCTGAGAATATCCAAGGAGAGGTGATGTTCAGGTTTGCGACTCCGCAGAAAGTCTTTGAGTTTGACGGGATAAAGATCGGCGGGCAGCCCGGCGACAACCCGCCGTTGCTGATCGCATCGATGTTCCATAACAAAGACAGGATACTGCGTGACAGAAAAGGAGACTTCGACCGGGAAAAAGCCGTTGATCTAATCAGGAAACAGGAAGAACTCTCCCGGGCCACCGGCATACCCGCCATGGTCGCCATGGTGGCTAATTCTCCGGATGAAGCCAGGATTTACATAGATTTCTATACCGAAACGACTGACATGCCTTTCGGCATCGATATGTGGGTTCCCAAAAAACGCGCAAAAGCCACTGAGTACGTCGCCGAGATCGGGGCCCAGGACAAGTTTCTTTACAACAGCATCACTGCCTGGGACAAGGATATAAGGGGACAGGTCGAAACCCTCAAGAACCTTGGAATCAAACACGTCATAATCCAGGCGTTCGATGACGAGGACCAGTCTCCCAAGGGCAGGCTGAAATCCCTGAAGAGCATACTCGAGCAGGGAGCGGACGCCTTCGATACCGTAATCGTGGACACCTCTGTCATGAATCTGCCGTCCACGTCCTTTTCGTTGCTTGCCAACAAGATGATAAAGGAGGAGCTCGGCTACCCCTGCGGCGCGGCGTACTCGAACGGGACACATATGTGGCAAGAAGCGAAAGATGCCTGGGGGCAGGAAGGCTTCAGGGCAATGGACGCGGTGGCGCAGGGAATGTCAACCGCCCTGTGGAGCGACTTCAATCTTTACGGCCCAATAGTGACGGCGCCCAGGATATTTCCGGCCGTGGCGACCGCCCACGTACTGCTTTCCACCCTGGTGTACGATGAGACCGGGCAGATACCGGATAACCCGGATCTGCCCCTGCGGAAATATTTCCCTGACTTCATTGAGAAACTCGAAGCCGGTGGGGGCCGGAAAGCCAAGGCAAAAAAGTGAAAAAACATGAACAGGAAAGAACAGGAGCTTAAGACGATGACCGCCAAAGAAAGGGTCGCCAGCGTGTTTGCTGGCGAGAAGACGGACAGGCCGGCCTGCTTCAGCGGCCTGGGCAACGTGACCACCGCCGGACTCGAGAAGCTGGGCTACAAGTTCGCTGAAGTGCACCTGGATAGCCGGCAGATGGCCGAAGCGGCCGTTTCCACTCCGAAACTCTTCGGGTTCGACTGCGCCGTGGTGCCGTTTGATCTTTGCGTCGAGGCCGAGGCCATCGGATGCGAGATAAACACCTATGCCCACACGGAGGACCTGTTTTACCCCACGATCAAGGAGAAGGTCATCCATAGCGAAGATGAAATGGATCTCTCCATGCCGGCCGATGTGGCCGAGAAGGGCCGGGTTCCCCTTGTGTGCGAAGCGATAGGGCTGGCCAAGGAGGAACTCAAGGGTGAGGTGCCGGTCGGGAGCTATGTGCTGGGCCCGTTTACCCTGGCAGGACAGATTATGGAGCTCAACGACCTCCTCAAGCTCTCATTCAAGAAGCCCGACAAGGTGGAGGCGCTGCTCGACAAGCTGGCTGATGTCATCATAGCGGTGCTAAAGCGGTACGAAAAAGCGGGCATCGACTACCTTACCGTCAGGGAGATGGGGGCGACTTCGGATGTGCTTAGCCCCCGGATCTTCAAGAAACTGATTCTGCCCAACCTGAAGAAGATATTTGCTGAAATCACGGTGCCCAGCGTAAACCATATCTGCGGCAAGACAAACCCGATAGTCGGCGCCATGGTGGAAGCCGGGGCCGATGCGATCAGCGTGGACCAGAGAAACGAAATAATCAAGACCAGGGAGGAGCTTGGTCCCGATGCCCTGGTATTCGGAAATTACGACCCGTTCAACGTTTTGGTATCCGGCACTCCGGAACTGGTGGAGCAAACGATAAATAAATGCCTGGACGACGGGGTCAGCGCCGTGTGGCCGGGCTGTGATATATGGCCCACGGTTCCGCCCCGGAACTTCGAGGCGATGATGGACGCGGTTAGAAACTACGCGAGGTGAGCTAATGGCTACGGAAGAACGGAAACAGGAAATACTGGAAAATCTCAAAAACGCCGTTATCGAGTACGACGAGGACACAGCCAGGGAGTGGGCGCAGATAGCGCTGGACGAGGGCCTCAAGGCCAATGACGCGATATTCGACGGACTGGTGACCGGCATGGAGGAAGTCGGCAGGCTTTTCGAGGAGGAGGAATATTTCGTCCCCGAGCTGCTGATGTGCGCGGATGCCCTGTATGCCGGGCTGGATATTCTCAGGCCCCATGTCGAACAGCTGGATCTGGGTGTCAGGGGGTCGGTGGTAATCGGCACGGTGGAAGGAGACGTCCACGATATCGGCAAAAACATAGTCAAGATGATGTTCGACGTGGCCGGCTTCACGGTCTATGACCTGGGCAGGGACGTGCCCCTCGACAAGTTCGTTGAAGAGCAGCTCCGGACGGATTCGGATCTTGTTTGCCTGTCCGCCATGATGACGACGACCATGTCGGGCATGGAGAAGGTTATCCATGATCTCAAGGAGAAGAACCCAGATTGTATAATAATGATAGGCGGCGCCCCGGCGTCACAGGACATAGCCGACAAGTGGGGCGCAGACGGATACGCGGCCGACGCCAGCAACGCGCTCAAGGACGCCATAGACATGGTCAGCTCTCTCAAAAGGCTTAAACAAGAGGCAGAGGCCGAATAGAGGAAACAGAGTTAAACGTGACATCGGATATCGCCACCTCCCCATTGGCGCGATTGGGGGACGGTCGGTAAGTTTGCCCCGCATTTTTACCATCTGCTTCGGTTACAGGACGGCCGGTAATCCGGCAGTCGGGGGTAACCGTCCCCTCATTTATCCCTCAGGATGATGATTACGGCAACAGTGATTAAAGGGATATCCGAAACTTCATGGAGGAAGAGAGATGCGCAAGCATAAGGTAATTTTTCAGCCCTCGGGCCGGCGCGGCGAAGTGGAAGAGGGAAAAAGCCTGATCGAGGCCGCGCAGCAACTGGGAGTGGATCTCGAATCCATATGCGGAGGCAAGGGAACCTGCGGCAAATGCAAGGTCCGGGTGGATGAAGGTTATTTCGAGAAAGACAATATTGATTCCCGGATGACAAATCTGAGTCCCATTACGGATGGGGAAAAGAAGTTCATAAAACCCGCCGACGGTGAGAATATCAGGCTCGCCTGCGCCGCCGAGCTCCATGGAGACGTCAAGCTCTTCGTTCCCGAGAAATCCCGTGCCGGAAAGCAGATAGTCAGAAAGACGGCCCGGAAGGTGACCGTGCCTATTGAGCCGGCGGTAAGGAAATACTTCGTGGAGCTGGAGAAACCCACTCTGGAAAAAACTATCGTGGGTGACCTGGAAAGGCTGAAAGCCGAGATCGAGGCGGAATACGGCCTCACGGGCCTCTCGATGGACTATGCCGTGCTTACTGGCCTGCAGGACGTCATCAGGGAAGGTGATTGGAAAATTACAGTCTCCATATGGATGGATTCCGAGATAGTGAAAGTGGAACCGGGTTTCGTGGAATCCTCCCTGGGGCTGGCGGTGGACGTGGGGACCACTACCGTGGCCGCGTACCTATGCGAGCTGACAACCGGCGAGGTGGTCAGAACCGAGTCGATGATGAATCCCCAGGTTCCTTACGGCGAGGACGTGATGTCCCGGATCACCTACGCCATGATGACCGAGGGCGGGCTCGAGACCATGCAGAAGGCCTTGATAGACGGCCTGAACGACCTGATCGGCAGGCTGACAGCGAATTACGAAATGGACGCGAAGCCCGGCGGCCAGTCGATAGTGGACATGACAATAGTCTTCAATACAGCCATGCACCATATATTCCTGGGCCTTAATCCGGTGTATATCGGCCTGGCGCCTTTCATCCCGGCGGTGCAGAACGACCTTAACATCAAGGCCCGGGATATGGATATAGGGATTAACCATGCGTCCTATGTTCATGTCCTGCCGATCGAGGCGGGTTTCGTGGGCGCGGACAACGTGGGCGTCCTCATTGCTGAGGAGCCGTACCGGATGAAAGAGAAGGTTCTGATTATCGACATTGGCACGAACGGCGAGCTCCTGCTCGGAAACAAGGAACATCTCTCCTCGACTTCCTGCGCCACGGGTCCGGCATTTGAGGGAGCCCAGATAAAATTCGGCATGAGGGCCGCCCCCGGCGCCATAGAGAAAGTGAAGATCGACCCGCAGACCAGGGAGCCCGTGTATAAAGTAATTGGCAAAGAGGAATGGCATACCGAAATCAAGGGCGACATAGAGGCAAAGGGCATATGCGGCTCCGGGATAATCGATGTAGTGGCGGAGATGTTCAAGGCAGGCATAATAGACAAATCCGGAAGAATGGCCAAGGATCTGGATACGGAGAGAGTTCGCCGGGACCATGACGGGAAACTCGAATATGTCCTGGCCTGGGCGAAGGAAACATCTATTGGCACAGACATTACCATCGCGCAGGCGGACGTCCGGGCGCTGCAGCTGGCCAAGGCGGCCCTTTACACCGGCGCCAAGCTGATGATGAAAAAAATGGGCATAGCGAAAGTGGAAAAGGTCATACTGGCCGGGGCCTTTGGAAGTTACATACACAAGAAATCCGCGATGACACTGGGGATGTTTCCTGATTGCGATCCGGAGAAGGTTTACGCGGTGGGCAATGCCGCAGGCGATGGAGCCATAATGGCCCTTTTGAGCAGGACCAAGCGGCTGGAGGCCAGGAAGCAGGCCAGAGAACTCGAGTACTTGGAAATAGCAGTGGAGCCGGAATTCGAGAAAGAGTTCATACAGGCCATGCATATACCCCACATGAAAGACAAATTTCCTCATGTAAAGAAAATGCTTGAGGAATCCGGCTCGGCCGTGCCGGTAAAAGGGTGACCACCTCCGTCAGGATAACCTCTGGGGCCTGCGGTTTCATCACCTGGGTACGCATACGAAACGGCGGCAAAAATGAGCCATACAGCGTTGAAATGAAGAGCGACTGCGAGCACGTGACCCGCATGGCCGGCGACATTAAAGAGCTGAACCGTATGGACGCCTTCGTCAGGTTCATGGAAAATCCGGTTTACCGGGCCGCGGACAGGCATTTAAAGCACGTGTCCTGTCCGGTCCCGGCCGGGATATTGATGGCGCTGGAGGCGGAGGCCGGATTTCGCCTGCCGAAAGACGCCCATATCGAGTTCATGCAAGAAATCCTGGAGCTGGAAAGGTGAGCGATGGCCATTCTGCTGGCGATTGTCGCTTATGCGGCGCTGCTCGTTTTCTATGTAGGCGTAACCGTCCGGTTTCTGATCTACATCCGGGGAGATGGATCTCCGGCGCCTGGTGGCAAGCAGTCCATTTCCTCCATCCTGCTGGCGATACTGGATATTTTCCTGCTCAGGAGGCTGTTCAATGCCAATCCGGGCATATGGCCGGGATCATGGGTTTTCCATATCTCGTTCATTCTGGTCTTTCTCGGCCATCTGAGATTTTTCTTCTATGACGTCCCCCGCTGGATGATTGTGCTGGCGCAAATCAAGCCTTATGCCGGCGTGGCCCTGATCGCCTCGCTGGCCTATATCCTGATTTACCGGCTGGTGTGGGAAAGAATGAAGTACAGCTCCATCTACAACCTGATGCTCACCGCCACCATCCTGCTCCTGGGGCTCACCGGTCTGTTTCTGGCCCAGTACTTCAGGGCCGACATAACAGCTGCGAAAAATTTCATGATGGGCATATTTTCCTTCCGGATAATCGCACCGCCGCAAAACTGGCTTTTCCCGCTGCATTTCCTGCTGGCATTCGTCGTTCTGGCCTTCCTGCCCACCCACATCTTCACGGCTCCCTTCACAACGATCGAGTCCAGAAGAAGGCAGGAGGAAACCGAGGGTCTCTTGCATGATTAAGAAAGACTCATTCACCAGCTGCCTCTCGCGTCAACAGGTGATCGAAATCGACGCCTGCACCCAGTGCGGCGAATGCCTGAAGAAATGTCCTGTTCAGGATGTGACCGGCGACGCTTCCGTATCTCCCCGTGAGAAGATACGCATATTCAGGGAGTTCATCAAGTCGACCCAGGGCCTCAAGGGCATGCTGTTCGGCCGGCGAAGGGTGAACCAGGAGCTGCTCGAGGAGTTCACCAAGGCGATCTTCGAGTGCACAACCTGCGGCGCGTGCGGCGAAGTCTGCCCGGTAGGCATCTACACCCAGAGGCTATGGCCCATGCTGAGGCGCGAAATGGTGAGGAGGGGCCTTGGCCCCATCGGTCCACAGAAATTGATACCCGGTTTTGTTAAGGAGACGGGAAATGTGTACGACAAGCCGGCGTCAGAGAGGTTTTCGCCTTGGTTCCCGGAGGGAGTGGAGCCTGTCGCGAAAGCGAAGATTGCATACTACGTTGGATGCACGGGGGCGTACGAAGCGCATCCCATGGTAAGGGGAGACGCGCTCGTGCTGGCCGCTGCCGGAGAGCCGTTTACAATGCTTGGCGCCGAGGAAGAGGTCTGCTGCGGCTTTCCCCTTTTCATAACCGGCCAGTTCGATCTGCTGGAAGGTCTTGTCAAACAGCTCGTATCCGCTTATCAGGATAAGGGGGTCGAGACACTTATATGTTCCTGTCCCTGCTGCGTGAACATGATGGCCAGGGAATGGCCGCTCTTTTTGGGAAAGGAGCTACCCTTCCGCATAAGGCACATGACGCAATTTGCCAGCCGGGCTTTGGCCGAAGGCACGCTTAAGCTAAAAAGTGGATTTAACGGGAAGGTTATCTACCACGACCCATGCTACCTGAGCAGGGGGGTGGGCGTGATCGAGGAACCCAGAGAGGTCCTGAGGGCGATACCGGGCCTTAAGCTCCTCGAGTTCGACCGGAACCGCAGGGATTCGCGATGCTGCGGAGCCGGGGGAGCAGCCCGGAAGGTGTTTCATGAGAATGCGGTGGCAATTGGCAGGCTGGCTATAGACGAGGCCTGGGAGAAGAACGCGGACAGGTTCATTTTGAGCTGTCCCGCGTGCTATTCAAAGGTGAACGAGGCCATGGAGGGATACGAAAAGCAGGTCAGGATAACGGACATCATGGAACTTCTGGCAGGCTGCTTATGAGCCATTTTCGTATAAGATGCAGGAAATGCGGCAAGGCGCTTGAGGAGATCTATTGCGCCTTTTGCGAGCATTGCCCGAATTCCCTGCTGGTCACCGAGTACCGCGACAGGCTGTTTCGCGAAAGCGGCGCCCCGGGCATTTGGCGCTTCAACTGGCTGCCCGTCCACGAGCCGGCATTCAAAATGCCCGGTCCGGTGATATACCGCTCACAGGGTCTTGCCCGGGCACTCGGGCTTGACGATCTCCATGTTGCATACACGGGTTACACCCCGGAAATAGGAGCGCTTACGGAGACCTGCACGTTCAAGGAGTTCGAGGCAGCGGTGGTAATGGAGAATGCCAGGGAGAATGGCGTGGAAGGGCTGGTTGTGGCCTCAGCCGGAAATACCGCAAGATCTTTCGCTTACCTGTCCGCCAAGGCATGCTATCCGGTGATTATAGTTGTCCCCTTCATGTGCTGGAAGGAGATGTGGTACCACACCGATTCCGCGGGTGTGCTTACCCTGGTGGTCAAGGACGGCGATTATTCCGATGCCATAGATCTGGCCGGAAGGGTCGCCCGGGTCTCCGGAATGCCATTTGAGGGAGGGGTGAAGAACGTCGCCAAACGGGACGGCCTGGGGGTGGTGCTCCTGGAAGCAGTTTCGGCGATGGGCAGGCTGCCGGCGCATTATTTCCAGGCGGTAGGAAGCGGCGCCGGGGCGATCGCGTCTTGGGAGATGGCTGAGAGGTTTTTGGCGGACGGGCGTTTCGGCAACAGTCTTCCCCAGCTTCATCTGGCGCAGAACCTGCCCTTCGCTCCCATGTACTGGGCCTGGAAGCATCACAGGAGGGAACTGGCTGCCAAGGATCTGGACTCGAGGTTGATAGAAATGATCTCCACCCGGGTACTGTCGTCCCGGTATCCGGCCTACTCGGTGCAGGGAGGCGTATACGACGCGCTCGAGGCGTGCGGCGGTGATTTCTACGGCATAACCAACGAGGAGGCCCGGGAGGCGGCAGAACTGTTTGAAGAAACGGAAGGCCTGGATATAGTTCCGGCCGCGGCTGTGGCGGTGGCGTCGCTTGTCAAGGCCGCTGGTTCGCTGCCAAAGACAGACCCGGTCCTGCTCAACATTACAGGCGGGGGCGAGAAACTCATCAAAAGGGAAAGGAAGGCCCGCAAGGTCAAGGGCGAGCTGGTTTCGAAAGAGATAAGCAATCCTGAACTGGAGGAGCTTTTCTGCCAAACCCTGAAGAGATATTCCTGAAGGCCATGAGGGCCGGAGGAGTCGATCTCCTCTGCACCCTCCCCTGCGACAGGATAAAGGGGCTTTTGACTCTCTCCGACAGCTATTTTCGGAGAGTGCCGCTTACCCGCGAAGAAGAGGGAATGGGCATCGCGGCGGGAGCTGCCCTGGCCGGGAAAAGGCCCGCCTTGATGATCCAGAGCTCGGGCGTCGGCAACATGATAAACGCCCTGATGTCCCTCAACTTTTATTATGGCCTGCCGCTTGCTGTTTTCGTGAGCTGGCGGGGTGTGTACAAGGAGGGCATAGCCGCACAGGTTCCCATGGGCCGCGCGCTCCCCGGCCTTCTGGATGCCCTGGGCCTGGACTCGACTGAACTACACACCGCCGAAGACATGGGCAAGGTTGCGGGAGAACTCAATAGGGCATACGCGGAGGGCAGCATACATTTCTTCCTCATGAGCCCGGTCCTCTGGGAAGGTTCGGAGGTCATGGGTGAGAGTTCCGGACGCGCCTGCAAGGTCTCAGCGGGAGCATTTGATATAGCGGACATTCCCGCACCGGCGCTTGACCGCTACGCCGTGATAGAGGCCGCTGCCCCGGCGCTCAGGGGCGAAGCGGTGGTCTGCAATCTCGGCGTGCCAGCGAAAGAGCTCTACGAGATCATCGAACAGCCTTCAAATTTCTATATGCTGGGGAGCATGGGGATGGCGACAGCGATCGGTCTGGGACTTGCCATTTCGACAGCAAAAAAGATCTATGTAATAGAAGGCGACGGCAGCATTTTGATGAATCCGGGCACCCTGGCCACCGCCGCGATGCTGGACCCCGGCAACCTGTTTGTGATCGCGGTGGACAACGCCTCCTACGGATCCACCGGAGGACAGCCGACGCTGACCGGCAGCTGCGTCGAGCTGGAGCTGCTGGCCCGGGGCATGGGCTTTCGCCATACCGGGAAAGCGGCGGCAGCTGAGGAAATCCTGGACGCCCTGAAAAAGCCGGAAAGCCCTTTTTTCCTGCACGTGCCGGCGCGCGCAGGGGACAGAAAAGTTTCGCAGATACCTCTCGACGCAGAACAGATACGCGACAGGTTCATGAAGTTCCTGGCGTCCTGAAGCTTCCGGACGATCAAGGCCTTTTGGTTATTTGCAGCGATCGCAACAGATTCTAAAGCCTGCCTGTGGCCCGGTGGTCCCGGATATAAAGGCCTAGAGCCCTGGATATTATCCAGTCCACCTCAACGCCATTTTCCGCGGCGATTCGGGAAAGCTCCTCCATTACGCCCGGCTTCAGAGAGGCCGCGGCTCCCGGCTTCTCACCGGTCGCAACTTTTTCTTTACCGGTGGCGTTCTGCTCCGGCGGGATCTTTTTGCGAGGCGTTTGCTTCCGCTTTTGCTTGCCGGCCGCGGGCGGAGCCATGCCCGTGGTATGCATCATCAATTCGGCTAGCCGGCGGGCGCCCTCGTTTCCCTTCAGCTCTTTATCGACAAACTCATCAAACCTGCCCTCTGCCATGGCCCTGGCCATCTTGTCCGCCAGCAGCCCTCCTTCGGGCTCCCGTGATTTCCTGCGGGGACGAGGCAGGGGTTTATCCGCAGACATCAAAGACCTCCTTTGTTGATTCCCTTTGAATAATGCTCTCCCGGACCGTGAACTTCATTTATGAATGAGGAATCGAATACCTCCTCCATTCCCGGTATCCGCTCAATGTATCCCAGCGACTTCATCGCTCCGGCGAACCTCATGGTGCAATCGATAAACCCGGGCGTGAGTGCGGCGCAATATCTGGGAGATACTGAAATCGCCTCAAGGACGAAATCGCTTTCCACGACTGATACGAACTTGGCTATCGTGGAGGCGGCCTCGCCGGGAACTTCCCTTATTCTTTTCGTGGCCTCTTCGTGAAGGAGAAGAAAGCTTTTAAGCAGCTCCGGGGCGGCCTCGACAAATTCCTTACGGGCCAGGATTCCGTAGCTGGGATTCTCCGGCCACAAAAGGTTTGGCGGCCATATGATCTTGCACCTTGCATACCGGCGGGCGGATACGGCCAGGGCGGGAGTCCCGAAGGCGGCCCGTACATTTCCTTCTGCCAGGGCTTCCGTAACCATGTCCGCCCACCTGAAATTGACTATGTCTATTTTTCCGGTCAGGCCGTGCCGTGCCAGGGCATCGGCCAGGATCACGTCATGTATCGACCCCTTGCCGGGCACGCCTATCCTTTCACCTTCATACTGGCCGAGCACCGCCCCCAGATCCCTATGCTCGGGATAACCGGAGTCTTCCACCCTGCCAATGGCAACGGTTCCTTCCTCATGCCCGCCGGCCACACATACGATGGGAACGCCACCGGATATGCCTACCAGCGCCGGCGGCAGGCCGATATAGGCGATTTCCAGCTCTCCCCTGCCGATGGCCCCGACCAGATCCGGCCCCGTCCCCATGAGGATCCACTCGGTTTCGGCACCGAGCCTCTCCGCAGTCGTTTTGTCGGCCATCAACAGGATGGAGGTATGGTAGAAGGTGGACAGGTGGCCTATGCGGACAGTCATAAAGATATACTAGCAGGTTGCCCGGAGCGGCAGAATCCTGGCCCTGAGGGGGAAAGGCCGGTCAGTCAAACACCAAGGTCAGCTTTCCAGCAGAGGACTTTCCCGGTCCACGGAGGAGTTCTTGAACGCCACCGCCAGCAGATGCGAGATGCTCTTTAGTGTTTCCAGTTCTCCAGAAGTGAAGGCCCGGCTGTCCCTGAAGACTACCGCCATGGCTCCCACCGGCTCATTCTGGTAAACGATGGGAACTCTGGCGCAGCGGCTGTAGCCGATGTCCATCTGCCGAAGGATCCCGGCCTCCTGTTCGCTGGCGTTATCAACGTTGAAATCTTCATGAGTGATGATGCGTCGCTCGTTAACCGCGCGTATGAGCAGCAACTCGCTGCGATCCAGGCCGATAATCCTGAGATTCTCCGCCACGCCGGGCGGGTGGCCTCTGAAAGCCAGGTTGACCAGCTCATCCCTTTCCGGGTCAAGCCAGTAGATGCTGGCGATGGAGCAGTCCATGCGTTCGTAAACCGCCTGCAGGGCCCGCTCGGCGATGGCATCTTTGTGCTGCGAGCCGGCGCAGGCATCGGCCAGCTCGCGGAGCAGCTTCACCCGGGCCAGCTCCCGCGCGGTTTCCTCGTGTAGCATCGAGTTCTGCACGGCTAGCGAGGCACGGTCGGCGAGCACCTGGATAAGTCCCCACTCCCTGGCCGAGAAGGCGGCCTGGCGGCGGCTGCCGATCTGCAGCACGCCGATCAGCCTGCCTGTCACCCTGAGCGGCACCGCCAGCACGGAGACTATCCCGTGCTGTTCGGAGAACGGACAGTCGCCGGTGTGGCAATCAGCCAGAGGGCACATCTCGGCACACATCTCGCTCTCGTGGCCGCGGATGTCGTCGATTTTCATGGGAGCGCCTTCCTGAAACGCCCGGCCGGCTATCCCTTCTCCCGGCGCGAGCTTTATCTGCGAGATGGGAACCTTGTCCGAGGCGCCGGTCGCGGCGCGCCCGACCAGGCAATTTTCCCGGGCATCGTAGAGCAGGAACATGGCAGCATCCATCTGCATGACGTCCTGGGTCCGGTTTACCAGCTCGAACAGAACCTCCTCGAGATCCAGAGACACCAGTCCGGCCTCGGACACCAACTCGATGGCTTCCAGGGACTTTCTGATGGCAAGCTCGTTCTGGTAGATTATTGAATTTTCTATGGCCAGGGCGGCATGGGAGCCGATGATCGTGGCGAACTTGATCTGATCTTCATCAAAAAGCCGCTTTTCGCCAGTGGGGTACAAAACAACGGCGCCTATGGCGCGGCTGCCGCTGACCAGCGGCACTACCATGGCGGATCTGACTTTCAGTTTTCTTGCATATTCCGCGTCGAGTCCTCCGTCACTGCCCGCGTCATCGATTGTGATCACTTCTTTTCTTTCAACGCTTTCGCGGGCCGGGGCTATCGCTTCATAAGGGAATCGAAGTTTCTGGACCAGCCCGGTGGAGATTTCCCCATGGCCGGCCTTTCCTACCCACTGATCGTCCTCGACCAGAAACAGCGCCGCGGTATCAACTCCAGTGATAGAAGTCAATCCATCCATAACCACCATGATTGTCTCGTCGAAATCGAGGCTGGACATTGCCGACACGCTGACCCTGAGGGCGGCTTCCTGCGTCCGGGACCGGGTGATCGACTCCGTGACCTCATAGGCGAACATGCTCACACTCCGGGGGGTCACTCTCCCCGACGGGGAAAGTGGGACAAAGCTCACTCACCAAAAATAAAAGCCGCCACCGGGAGATGGAAAGCGGAGCTCCTTGCATTCGGTCTCTGTGTGAGATGCGATGACTTCATCCATGAGCTCGGCCATCTGATTGGCCGATTCCCGGGGGAAAGCGTCAAAAAGCGATTTTTTCGGACCCGGGCCGGTCATCGTGCTTGACAGCTTTTCGAAGGCGCTGTTGCAATCAATGATGGAATATCCGGGAAACGTGAACTTTGCATGAGCAAGCGGGGATTTTTCCAGCGCGCTGCGGGTCATGTTGACGGTTTGGATATACCGGCGCACCGGAATCGCTGCAATAGCGGCGGCAATGCCGAACAAGGCGATGGCAAGGCAATTAATCAGAGACAGCCTTTCCGCGGCGGCCGCTTGCGCGGTCAGACAGATCATGGAGGCGGCCAGCGCTACCGCCACAACTTCGGCCGTACTCAAAAAGAACAAAGCGAAAAATATCGGGACCAGCCACAAAACATACATCAGGGGAAGCTCAACTAAAAACAGCATGTCGAGCAAACCGATTACGCCCAGCTGAATGATGACGACCATCATCATGATCACATGCCGGTTGGGAAAATTTTTGGAAAAAATCATCACAACAGCAATACTTCCCTGGCTGAAAGAGACCATCTTCCCGGCGGCGCGGCCCGAATCTGAATTATAGGCGACAGAGCTAGAAAAAGCTCTAACAAAACCGGTTTCTGATTTATAGACCAATTCCCGCTTTCAAGCAAAAGAATGGAATAACTTGCATTTGGGCCGGGCCGGGCTGCGCCTTTTCGGATAAAATCACGTCTAATATTTCAGAATCATTTCAGAATCGCTTTTTAAGAATTCTTAACTGGGATAACCATGCAAAAGGCTTTAAAATGCGGCTATGATGTAGAAGTACTACTTTTATTAGTTTCAGCCGAGCGATTTACACCGGCTGCCCGCCGGGCTCGCCTCGTAAAAAGGAGCTGCTGATGGGCTTTATCGTGAATTTTCGCGGCAAACGGCAGGGAGCCGCGATCCTGGCGGCGCTGGGCTCTGCCCTGGCGCTGATGGTGCTGCTTGCCGGTTGCGGGGAGGAGGAAGCCAGCACGGCGGTAATCACCGCCGATACAGGTGGCAGGCTTGAGATAAGTGAAACCATGTACGATTTCGGCGAAGTGCCGGTGGGGGAACTGGTCGAGCATGATTTTGAGCTGAAAAATACTGGCACCGGGCCGCTTCACCTGGGAGAACTGGAGGTCAAGCGGCTGGAGGGCTGCTGAGACGCCATGGCGGCCGTGAGTTCCACGGCAATAGAGCCGGGCGAGACAGCGGATCTGACCGTGTCATCGCACATGGGAAGAGGGATGGGTGGCCCCCACCTGTTCGAGGTAATAGTCAACTCAAATGATCCCGCTCCATCTTGGAACAAGGTGGCTATCCGGGTGAACTACCTGGAATAATGAAACAATCTGCAGAAGGCGCGGCGGTGGGAACATTGAAGTCCGCCGCAACGCGGCCCGCGCGGGCGGGGATGGACCGGCTGCTTTACTGGCGGTGGTATCCGGGCACCTTCCACCTGCTGTTTTTCGCGGGACTGGTCGTCCTCATATATTTTGCCTTTAACCCGGTGCGGCGGGCGGAAGGGAATCTGGCAACCGAGGTGGTCTGGAAGCTCTGGTGGCCTGGCCTGCCGTTCATCCTGCTCCTTGGAGGCAGGATCTGGTGCGGCATATGTCCGTTCGGGGCGGCTGCCGATTTTGCTGCCCGTCTGGGTAGCAAGTCTGCGGCTCCCTCCCTGCTCAGGAGCTGGGGACCGTGGATGGGAGCGTTATCGGTTTTCTTCTTTGGCCTGGCCTTTTTGGCTCTCGGCCTGGAGGAGAATCCCGGCGCCACCGGCGTCATTCTGATCGCCATGATCCTGTTGGCCTTCGGCATGACTGTCCTCTACAAGGGCAGAACCTTTTGCCGTTACCTGTGCCCGGTGGGAATGATAACCCGGGTGTATTCGTTTTTCTCCTGGCTTCAGCCCGTGGGCGGAGGAGTCAGGTATAAGGCCGTTTCCTGTCCGGCCGGCCAGTCGCCCCAGAGCCTGAGGCAGCCCAGCCAGTGCCAGATGTGCGGCGCCTGCACCCTGCCGGACGTTTCCGGAATCAGGACCACGTTTGGCGTCAGCGGCGGCCGGCTTCCCGGCGTCCGGGAGTTCGGGCGGCCGGAGGCGTTTCTTTCACTGCTGCTGCTGGGACTGATGGCCGCGGACTCGGTGCGCATGACCCCGCTTTTTGCCCGCTATCAACAGTTCGCTCTCCCGTACTTCGACTATAACTACCGGCTCTCCGTGATTGGCGGCGTCTCGGCGCTGGTGGGCGCGGTTCTGGCTGTGCAGCTGCTTGGCTCGTGGCTGGTCTGGCGGCAATCGCGGGATTCAAGGGCCTTCGCCGGAATGGCTTTCTCGTATCTGCCATTATCCCTGGGCGTTTTCCTGGCCCTGGCGCTGCAGCATCTCAGGTACGGCCTCTGGCCTTCGCTGGAAACCGTGATGGCCGAGTCCCGGCTCTTTGGCTGGGACGGGCACATGCCGCCGGACAACGTTTATTTCACCAGCATTCCGCTTAAGTCTGTTCAGTTCGTGATCCTGGGGATCGGACTGTATCTCTCATGGAGGCTGACCAGATCCGGCCTTGGGGGAGAAAGCAGCCGCGGCGGCATCGCCTCGCGGCGTTTCATGGTGCTGGCGGCCGCGGCCGGATTTGGCTATCTGTTCCTGATTCCCATGAGCGGAGCATGCTAGGCTGACGCTATTACAACTTCCAGATTAATGATTTGATTGAAAAAATGAAGATATTGTCAATAAAAAACAGAATACCAGTAATGCTGGGCGCCGGCGCCCTGGTTCTTCTCATGGCTACGATGGCGCTGGCCGGCTGCGGCGGGGGGAGCGATGAGACGCTGGCAGCGGATGTCGATTTCCCGCAGTTCGTATACCGCTCCGAAGACTCTCTGAAGGGCTACCGGATCGCAGCGACCTATCCGGAGGCGCTGGAGGCGGTTCCTTGTTATTGCGGATGCGAACAGAACCCCGAGAAATACCAGAACCTCAAGGACTGCTTCATCGACAGGAAAACCGGTGATTTTGATGAGCATGCCGCCGGCTGCGCCATATGCCTTGAGGAGGCGATCGACATCGGCGAGTGGATGAAGGAGGATCTCTCGCTCAGAGAGATACGGGACCGGATAGATGAAGCATACGAGGGGCGCGGCAAGCCAACCGACACTCCTATGCCATCCGAATAATACCCGCGGTCAAACCAGAATGGGGGAAGCTTTTACCCCTTCCCGGCCCACTTTCGTGATAAGCCGGAAAGCCCTTCCCGCCAGAAAATCCGCCAGAATTCGGTTCGCCGGTAACGGGCATACTCTGCCCGGCGCGCGGGATTGCCGAGTACGGCCCGGGCTTCGTTGATTTCCTGCATCTTCATGTTCGCCCAGTTCTGCTTCTCTGCGGGCCACGAATCCGGATGGTACTTGCGGGCCAGAGCCTTGTAGGCGCGATCAATAACCTCCGGAGAAGCTTCGGGGTGTACCTGCAGGATGCGGTAGTAATCCTTTACCGGTCTGGGCGATCGACCTTTCACGGGAAAATATTAACCTAAACAGGCGGCGCTTTAAAGCTGAAAAAGGGCGTGCTGTTGAAACGGAAGGACACCAAAGGGCTTCGCAAAGTCATCAGGCAGGCTTGTCGCCTGCCTGAGAAATAGGGAGAAAATTCCCTTATGAAGTTTTTTATCCGGGTCTTGCGCGCGTGTCTTGGCTTCGTGTCCTCTCCAAACCCGGCTCCGCTGTTTCGCTGCCACATCAGCTATCCGTCGATGAGTGCCCTCCTGGAGGCCCAGTCACTCCCATCCTGCTTCGGAATCCTAAGCGGGAACTTTTTCCCGTCTCGGATCTTCATCGTATTGCCATCCCTTGGAAGACCCGGCCGCCGCAGATATTCTCTCCGTTGCCAGATCGGCAAACGTAGTGGATTCAAGCCGCTCCACGAGTGATTTCTGTATGCGGTCCCAGACGGGGTGAACGGGGCAAAACTCCTCACGTGAGCACTCGCCTCTATCACGAAGACAGCGATTGAGTACAATCGGCTCCTCGATTGCCTCTATGACTTCCCGCAGGTTTATCTCGGACGGCTGGCGGGCCAGCAGAACGCCGCCCTGATTGCCCCTCAGGGTCCTTACAAGGCCGGCGCGAGCCAGGGTGCGCATGATGGTCGGCAGATATTTCTCCGGAATCGCTTCACAAGAAGCGATTTCCTTGGTCTGGATAACGCTGCCATACTCAACTTCTGATAATTTAAGAAGCGCCCTGATCGCATAATCCGCTTGCCTGGTAAGCTGCATTTTCGTCACCTCCTTGCTGGAATCGATTTATCGAACCAAACAGCCGTCGTTATCCGCCAGCCCCTTGTCCTCAAAGCCTCCCCAA
Organism: Thermoleophilia bacterium; assembly: GCA_014859345.1. Lineage (GTDB taxonomy): Bacteria > Actinomycetota > Thermoleophilia > BMS3ABIN01 > BMS3ABIN01 > Kmv30. Next base: position 13,911 of record JACUUL010000001.1, on the reverse strand, counting down.
CCCGGCGCTTCGAGAAAATTGTCCGTCGCCGGGCGCGGTCAGGTGCCTCGCTCCTAAAAAGGTAGGACTAAAACTACGTGCTGAGAGCATATCGCGGGCGCGGGCGCCTGGCTATCGGGGAAAACCCCTATTTTTATTATTGCTATAACTTTTTTGACCAAAGTGGTCGTATTTAAAGAGTACGTGACGATTCCAGGAGCGATGATATGCCTGCAAATTGAGGAAATTTTCACGCAGGGGCAGAGCTTTTAACATTGACGGGGGGAAGAACAAAGGAGAGGGCATTACCCTTAAAATCATCCAGACCCGGCATTGAGGAGCGGATTTTAGGGATAGATTTCCTAAAACTCGCAGTCGATGGTGGGGCATCCTCCGGCAAACTCCGGGGCGGCGCGCAGATGCTCGGCTTCGGCGCCGTTTCCCATGATGTCCCCGGTCAGGTACAGAACCTGCTGTTTCTTGCTGCCGTAACGGAAGACCGTGATCCCCTTGCAGCCCAGGTCGTAGGCAAGCAGGTACGCCTTGCGGACCTCGTCGATTCCGGCTTCCCGGGGCAGGTTTATCGTCTTGGAAACTGCATTGTCCACATGCTTCTGGAAGGCCGCCTGCATGCGCACATGCCATTCCGGCATGATGTCATGAGCGGTCCGGAAGAGGTTCCTGACATCCTCAGGGATTTGCTCCACATCCTGGACGCTGCCGGTTTTGGCGATTCGCATCATCAGATCGTCGCTGTAGAAGCCGCGTTCGATGGCCACCCGCTTGAACTCCGGATTGACCTCCAGCAGTCGGGTGCCCTCCATCACATCCCGCACGAAAGAGATCGCGAAAAGCGGCTCGATGCCGCTGCTGGTGCCGGCGATGACGCTGATCGTGCCGGTCGGCGCCACGGTGGTCACTGTGGAATTGCGCATCTCGCTCAGGCCCCGCTGCTGCCACAGGCTGCCCTCGAAGTTCGGGAAGGAGCCGCGCCGGCGGGCGATCTCCCGCGATTTGGCGATGCTTCTCTCAGAGATGAATTTCATGATCTTCTCGCCGGTTGCCAGCCCCTCCTCGGAGTCATAGCGGATGCCCAACTTGATCAGCGCTTCGGCAAAGCCCATGACTCCCAGGCCGATCTTGCGGTTGCCGTTGGTCATCTCGGTGATCTCGGCAAGGGGAAAGCGGTTGGCGTCGATGACGTTATCCAGAAAATGAACCGAGATGTCGATAAGCCCGCCCAGCCGCTTCCAGTCCATGCTGCTGTTTTTGACCAGCCTGGCCAGGTCGATCGACCCAAGGTTGCAGGACTCATAGGGCAGCAGCGGCTGTTCGCCACAGGGATTGGTCGTCTCCATGGGGCCCAGTTGTGGAGTGGGATTCGCCTCGTTGATGCGGTCCAGGAAGATCATTCCCGGGTCTCCGGTGCGCCAGGCAGCCGAGGAAATGGCCTCCATCACCGGGCGCGCCTTTAAACTGCCGGTGACTTCGCCGTTGCGCGGGTTAATCAGGTCGAACTCGCCGTCATCGCGGACCGCCCGCATGAAGGCGTCCGTGGCTGCCACCGAAACATTGAAATTCACCAGGAAGTCCTCCCGCTGCTTGGCCGTGATGAACTCAAGGATGTCGGGGTGGTCCGCTCTCAGCACGCCCATATTTGCCCCCCGGCGCCGCCCGCCCTGTTTTATGACCTCGGTGGCCCCGTCAAAGGCGCTCATGAAACTGACGGGCCCGGAGGCGATGCCGTGAGTGGTGCCCACGATGTCTCCCTTGGGCCTCAGGTTGGAGAAGGAAAACCCTGTGCCGCCGCCGGCCTGGTGGATTATGGCCATGTATTTTATGGAATCGAAGATGCCGGGGATCGAGTCTGGCACCGGCAGGACAAAACAGGCCGAGAGCAGCCCCAGCTCCGTGCCGGCGTTCATCAGGGTGGGGGAGTTGGGCAGGAATTCGCGGCTGGCCATGATCCGGAAAAAGGCCTCTTCCGAGGCGGCCGCATCGTCGCCGTAGGCGGCGTCTGGCGCCGCGATGTGGCCGGCCACCCGATTGAACATCTCCCGCGGCGTCTCTACCACCTCGCCCTTTTCGTCCTTGACGAGATATCTCTTTTTCAGGACGGTCAGCGAGTTGATCGGCAGCTTCAGGTCATCCTTTACGCCCAGAAAGCGCTTGGCGGCCCGGAGGTCGGCATGGCGCCGGCGGTAGGTGATGTAGGCACGGGCTGTCTCGGCGTGACCCGTCTCCATCAGCACGGTTTCCACCATGTCCTGTATCTCCTCGACAGTGGGGGTCCCGCCGGCATATTTCTGATCGAGCCGGTCAATAACCTGCTGGGCCAGCTCTCGCGATACCTCGCCATCACTCTCACCCGCTGCCGCCACGGCCCTGGCGATCGCTCGCTCGATCCGCCCGGCGTCAAAGGCCAGGAGGCGGCCATTGCGGGCGCGAATCTCCTTGATTTTAATCTCTGCCATTGTTTCTTTGAAACGCAGCGGTTCAGGCGCCTGCCGGATTCAATCTTGTTTTCTTCTACCCCCTCTCAAAATAATTGAACCGCAAGACCTTGCCCAAAGCTCCCCGAGGCAGTACAATTATGCAGTTTGGAAACGAGCGGCTCTGCAGGTTCGAAATCCCCGGACGGTTTTATCAGGACCCGGGCTGCGGCAAAGCGAAAGGTACAAATGTCTTTAATTCTGGAACTAAGCGAAGAACTCGAATGCGCCGAGTGCGGCGTGCTCTGCGAGAAGGTCATCTACCCGGCCAATTGTTTCAATTCCGGCTGCAAATATATATATTCCTATGACGAGGGCAATTCCGGCACCTACTTTGGCTGCCTTTACAAGGTCTTCGCCGTGGAGATCGACCTGGAAGGCTTCAAGGAGCTGGAGAAGCGCAAGGGAGGCTTCGGCGCGGTCAAGGTTGTCAGGCCCCCCCTGGACCGTTGTTCGGTCACGGTAGAGAAGGCATATAACCGTGAGCATGGAGATAACTGCCGGCGCGCCCTGAGGGACCGCTATTCCGCGGAAGAAGCTGTTTATCCCAATAATACCTAGCTGTCTCGCCCGGGACAGGCGCAATACTCTGCGATTCCCTGACATACACGGGCTGTTCCCTGCCCATTTTCCTCGAATCGCATATATACTACAATTTAACTTCCCATTTACGTCTGTCGAGTGAGTGTTCGGGACAGCCTGAACCTCCGGGATAGAAAAAGGCCGGCGCGAATTTTCGGTTGCGTGCGCCGGTTTTCCTTTCCTGCCGCGCCGCGATAACGGACCTTGCCGGGATATGGAACAAAGAAAAGCCTTATTGATAAAACCAAAAGACGTTTACACCTATAGCGTCATGCCTAACCTGGGTCTCGGCTATCTCGCCGCCTCGCTTCGGGAAAGCGGGCTGGACGCGGTGATTCTCGATTGCAACAAGGAAGATATCGGCCCTGAGGATTTCAGGGGATATCTGTCGGGAAAGGAATTCCATCTTATCGGCTTTCAGGTTTATACCAGCGGCATCCCGTCCGCCAGGCGGATGGTCCATGTTGCCCGGGCTTTGAACGAGGAGGCCATCCTGGTTCTGGGCGGCCCCCATCCATCGGGAGATGTAGAGCAGACGTTTTCGATATTACCGGACGTTGATTGCGCGGTGGTCGGCGAAGGAGAAGAGGCCATCGTGGAACTGATGAAGCTCGACAAGGGCGATCTTGATGACAAAACCAGGCTTGCCGGCATAAAGAACGTGGCTTACCCGGTTAATGAAGGTGAAGTCTGCATAAACGAGATAGCTCAGTCGGAAGATCTTGCCACGCTTCCCCGCCCCGCCTGGGACCTCATCGATCCCAGGACATATCCCATATCTCCTCACGGCACCTTTTCGCGCGGATATCCGGTCGCTCCGGTGTTGACTTCCCGGGGTTGTCCCTATCCGTGCACCTTCTGCGCCGCGTTTAAGGTGTTCGGCAGAAAAATCAGGTACAGGCCGGCAGAGGATGTCGTTGATGAAATCGAGTATCTGGTCAGAAATTATGGAATCAAGGAATTCCATATCGAAGATGACAACTTCACGATGAAGAAGGATTACGTCATGGAGTTCACATCGCTTGTGAAGCGAAGGAATTTAAGAATGCCATGGGCCTGCCCGAACGGAATCAGGCTTGACCGCATCGACGCGGAGATGCTTGAAGCCATGGAAGACTCGGGGTGCTATTCGGTTGCTGTCGGGATTGAATCGGGATCCGACGATGTCCTCAGGAGGATGAGAAAGAAACTCACGACGGACCAGATTGAAGAGAAGGTGGATCTTATTAAAAATTCGTCCAATTTAAACGTGACCGGCTTTTTTCTTCTGGGATATCCCGGGGAGACAGTGGAGGAGATTAAGAAGACCATAAGATTTTCCAGAAGGCTGAAGCTGAACAAGGCAAGCTTTTCTCCTGTCATGCCCTTGCCCGGAACTGAAATTTATTCAGACTGGAGGAAAAAAGTCCCGGCGGAAGATTTTGACTGGAACAAATTCTTGTATTACCAGATCATTCCTTTTGTGTCTGAAATTGACTCCCGGGTCCTTGAGAAATTCGTCAGGAAAGCAGTCATCGGATTTTATGTCAGGCCACGGGTGATCTGGGGGATGGCCAGGGAAATAAAGACTCTTTATCAGCTCAAGGTAATCCTCAAACGCATCTGGACTGTCCTGTTCAATCGAAATTTTTGGCTTAAAAAAAGAGAAATTCCGAGGCATCCTTAATTAGACAGCCCTTCCCGGACAAACCCGGTCATCCCATTTCTCTTTAACCATATTTATACTACAATAAAACCTCTCAAAGCCGTTTGTTTCCTTGGAGGTGGGGAAGCATCACACCTGCATATCCCATGAATTTCGTCAGGGGCATCGTCATCCCCTTAACCGCATTTCCCCGGTTCTTCCTTTCAAAATACTTTGGACGCTCGTTAGGCAGCACGGTTCATTTCATAGCGGCCGCGTCTTTCGTTTTAAATGGCTGCAGTGCTTTCCTGTCAATGGAACTGCGTTTTGTTAGCCCGAAGAACAAAATACAGCCGCTGGCTGATAATTTTCGGTACTTTTTTTCCCATTCATTTCAATTGGAGCCGGAAGCATCGTGAAAGGGGGGAAAGAGAATAAATCAAAGAATCTGAGCGGACTGTTTTTCTTGTTCATTCTTCTTGCCGGACTGGCGGTGGCGGTGTACTGGCCAGTGCTCAACAACACTCTCATCTCCGATGACCACTTCTATTATTATGAGTTGCGCTCCTTGCCAGTCTCCGAGCTTGGTTCCTTATTCACTCTGCAGTCAAACTTCTCTGTTCGGCCATTCACCTGGCTGACCTATTGGATCCAGTTTCGCCTTTTTGACTTTAATCCCTGGCCCGCGCATTTAATCAATGTGTTTCTGCACGCGGGCGTCGCCAGCCTTATGTTTTGGCTTTTACGAATGCTTGGGGCACGCGGTCTTACGGCCACTGCCGCTGCGGTACTTTTTTTAGTGACGCCAGTCGCGCCGGAAGCGGCCACCTGGCTGTCTGGACGGCATGATTTGATGGCGCTGTTCTTCACGTTGTTGACTGTCGGACTTTATTTCTTCGCACTCAAAAAGAAAAGCTGGGGTTATTTCGGCACGGCCATGGCGGCCGCCATGGCCGCCTTATTAAGCAAGGAACAGGCATACATGCTTGTCCTGATGTTGCCCGCCATGGAGCTTCTTTATGCGGACAGATCCTCCTACGCTATTGACAGCAGGAAAGCCAATATTGCCAAAATGCTGATAAATAATAGCCGGGCTCAATTTTCTGATTGGAAATTTCTGACAAGGATGTTTGTTTTTTCCGTGATCGTGTTCGCCAGCGTTGTGCTTCATTATGCGATTCTCGGGAGAATGGGCGGTTATGGCGACCTCCCGTTGCTTGCTTTGCCGGGAGCAAACGCCTTGAGCACTTTAAAGACAACACTATCGCCGCTAAACAGCGCGGAGGTGTCATGGGGGTTGATCCGTTACCTGGGTTTTTACTCTGCCACTCTTTTCCTCATCGGTGGATCGCTTGTCATTTTGCGCTGGCGCCGGGCCGCGGCCGATTCAAAAAAAATGCTTGTCTTTATGATCATCTTTTTAATCGGTTCCCTTCTTCCCGGTTATGCCGTTCTTTCTCAGACAGGCGTTTCCAATAATCTTCGCGAGAGCCGCCTGCTTTATTCCCCGACTCTTGCGGTTCTGGCCCTCTTGGCTATCAGCATGCTGGAATTCGGCTGGCATAAACGGTCATGGCGGATTTTCGCAATCCTGGCCTTATCGGTCTTGCTGCCGGTATATATAGCGGGACTGCATGCCAACAACCGTCCGTGGCAGCGGGCAGCGGCAATGAATTACAGTATTCCAAAACAGACTGTGGAGCTGATACCTGATCCGCCGCAGAATGCCAGGATGACCTTCATCCATGTGCCTGCCTGGAAAGACAGCTATGTCTTCGTGATTGGATTCCGGCAAGCTTTATATTCTGCGTATGGCCGCGACGACATTATTGTGACCCGCGTCAGGAGACTGGCATCAGGGGATTACTTCGATGAGCCTTTGCCTGAAAGTGATACTGATGGCTACCTAATTGATTATGACCAGGAGCAGGGCCTTTTGAGATTGGTCAAGGATAATTGACATGGAGCCGCTTTGTTCAAGAATTCTGAGCGCAACAGGGGCCATCGATGAGTGATATGTCATGGACGAGAAAGTCTGGTTTGTCCGGACTATCAATGTTTGCCTTCCTTTTTGGCCTGGTTGTGGCAGCCTACTGGACTGTAATGAACAACACGTTCATCGCCGATGACTTCGCCTTCATAAGCAGGGCCGGCTCCCTGGAGGTTACCGGCCTCTGGCAGCTGTTTACGGTGTTGCCCAGCTTCGTCAGGCCAGTACCGCTGTTTGTGTGGTGGATTCAATATAACGTTTTCGGGATGTCGGCCTGGCCCGCTCATCTGATCAATACCCTGTTGCAGGCGGCGACAGCATATCTGCTCTTCTGGTTCCTTACGATTTGGGGAGCCCGCAGGCTTTCCGCGGGACTTGCCGCGACGCTGTTCGTAATCAGCCCGGTGGCTCCGGAGACGGTTACCTGGGTGTCTGGACGCTTTGATCTTCTGGCTCTGATGTTCACCCTGCTGGCACTGTGCCTTTACGGGGTCACCATCAGGTCAGGGAACCGCTTTGCCTTCGCAGGAGCCATGCTGGCGGCTGTCGCAGCGTTTTTCAGCAAAGAGACAGCGATGGTCCTGATTGTGCTTGTTCCGGCCATGGAATTGCTGTATGGCCGCCGGTTTCCATCGGAGGACAGAACTCGGGAAGCCGACAGTGTCCGGGCGGATCTGACTTCGCTTCTGCCGCGCATGTACGGGCCGCTTGCGAGGCTTTCGATTTTTTTTGTGATATTCATGGGCCATATCGCCGTGCGCTACGCCAGCCTGGGGCGCCTGGGCGGATACCAGGATGTGCCTGTCATAGGCAGGCCCTATCCGGGCGCCGCCGCCCGCACCATCACTACTCTCCTGTCGCCGCTTAATAGTCATGAGTTTCCCATGGGGGCCATATATGCGTTGCTGGCGTTTACCAGCTTGTTGTGCCTGTCGGCGCTTCTGGTCGTGTTCTGGCGCTGGCAGCGCACATCTGCGGGAATCAGACGGCTGTGGCTGTTCATGGCAGTTTTCCTCGGCGCCTCGATTGCGCCTGTTTATGCACAGCTCTTTATGATGGGAGTGAATCACAGCCTCCGGGAAATTCGTGTGCTGTATTTTCCCACACTGGCCGTTCTGTCACTGGTAGCGCTGGGGCTGCTCGAGTTCGGATGGAAAAACCGCAAGTGGCAGATAGGCGCGGCGGCAGCCCTGCTGGCCCTGCTGCCGGTGTATTTTGTGGGAGTGAATTTCAATAACAGGCCCTGGGAGAGGGCGGCCGCCATAAACCACAGCCTGCCCCTGCAGGCCCGGGCCCTGCTTCCCGACCCTCATGAGAATGCTAAAATCTATTTCAGGGGCGTCCCTGAATGGCAGGGAGGCGCGTATGTTTTTATCACCGGCCTGCAGCCGGCCATACGCATCGCCTATGACAGGGACGACCTGAAGGTCATATATCTGGGCAGCTCAGTCAAATCTGCCAGAGATGAGGGAGATGGCTATTTGTTCAGCTACGATTCCGAAACCGGGTTGCTGAGGCTCATAAGAGCGCTGGATCAGGGCACGGGACAATGGACTTACCAAGATGGATAATTTCGACAGCCGGGGGATAGCTCCAGACGGGGAGATCGGCGGCAGCCCTCTGGCCGGCGCCGGGAAGAGCCGGGCCGGACTGGCCCGGGACATCCTGGTGTCGCTCAGGCCGAAGCAGTGGATCAAGAACCTGGTCGTTTTCGCCGGGCTGATCTTTTCCCAGAACGTCTTTAACTGGGACCTGCAGCTGACAGTCTGGGCCGCCTTTGCCGGATTCTGCGCGGTTGTGTCGGCCGGCTATCTGATAAATGACGTTCTTGACAGGGAGCGGGACCGGTTTCACCCGGTCAAGAAAGACCGCCCCATCGCCAGCGGCCGGGTGGACGCGGCCACTGCCGTAGCCATTTCCGGCCTGTTGATTGCGGCGGCCCTGGGCTTCGGGCTGGCGATCGAGCCTTTGATGTCCCTCTTCTTTGCCTTCTACATTGTCTTGCAACTGTTGTACACGTTTGTGCTGAAGCATCTGATGATACTCGATGTGCTGGGCATAGCCGCGGGGTTTGTCCTCAGGGCCGTCGCGGGAGGCGCGGTCATACACGCCTATATTTCACCGTGGCTGGTACTATGCACGCTGCTCCTGGCCCTCTTCCTGGCTCTGGCGAAAAGAAGGGCGGAACTGACGCTGCTGGAAGGAGAGTCGGCCAATCATCGCAGCATCCTCGAGCATTACAGCCTCGCGCTCCTGGACCAGATGATTGGGGTGGCGGCCGCTGCCAGCCTGGTTTCCTATTCCCTGTACAGCTTCACGGCGCTGGACTCTGAATGGATGATGCTGACCATCCCGTTTGTGCTTTATGGCTTATTCCGGTATCTGTATCTTCTGCACCGCCGCCAGCGGGGCGGCTCCCCGGAGCAGGTGCTTCTTACCGATGTACCTTTGCTGATAAATGTGGTATTGTGGACGGCCACCGCCTATGCTGTGCTGCACTGGACCTGAGGCGCTGCAGATTTTCTTTCCGGCGGCCGATGAGAGAACCATCCGCTCAAATCTGACAAGGAGTGAAACCCGGTGGATCCGGCGCGATTTGAACAGCTGGTAGGCGAGTCCCTGGCCGCGCTTCCGGAAAAGTTTTTCCAGGCGCTGGAAAACGTGGCCATCCATGTCGCCGACCTTCCCGGGCCCGGCCAGATGGATGAGATGGATGAGGGGGACCCGTATCATCTGCTGGGCCTCTATGAGGGAATTCCACTCACGCAGCGCGACTTCGGCTACGCGGGCGTCCTTCCAGACCGCATCACGATCTTCCGCCTTCCCATCTTGCAGATCTGCCGAACCGACGAGGAAATCCGGGAGCAGGTGCTCAAAACGGTCATGCACGAGCTGGGCCATTATTTCGGCATGGACGAGGATCAGCTCAGCCAGTTCGAATAAACCCGCCACGCAATTCTCATCACGCGGACCGCGGAATTGATTTCCCCCCGCGCCGCTTTAATATTCCGCCCCGCTCCGATAAAATCCCTCCATGTCCGAACCCAAGGAACCCCGGCTTCCCCCGCGCGAGCGAGTCTTTTCCGGAATGCGGCCCACGGGCCGCCTGCATCTGGGCCACCTTCTTGGGGCGCTACCCAACTGGGTAAGGCTGCAGGAGGATTATGACTGCTTCTACTGTGTGGCCGACCTGCATGCGCTCACCACCCGCTTCGATAATGTCGCCGGCATGAAGGCCGATGGCGTCGAGATGGTGGCTGACTGGATCGCGGTGGGCATCGACCCCGAGCGCAGCGTCATCTTCCGGCAGTCCGACGTTCGCGAGCATAGCGAGCTGGCCCTGCTGCTGGGCATGCTGGTGCCGGTCTCCTGGCTCACCCGCGTACCTTCATACAAGGAGCAGATCAGCGAGCTGGGCGAGCACATAGCCACCTTCGGCTTCCTCGGCTATCCCGTGCTGCAGACCGCCGACATCATCCTGTACAAGGCCGGCCGGGTGCCGGTGGGGGAGGACCAGGTTTCGCACCTCGAGCTGGCCCGTGAGATTGTGCGCCGCTTCAACGGGCTCTACGGCCCGGTCTTCCCGGAGCCCCGGGCGATACTGACCGAGACGCCCCGCCTGCAGGGGCTGGACGGCCGCAAGATGAGCAAGTCCTACGGAAATACCATCGACCTGGCCGACGACGCCGAGACCGTGCGCAAAAAAGTCATGTCCATGTACACCGATCCGGCCCGCAAGACGCTCAGGGACGCCGGCCATCCGGAAGCCTGCAACGTCTTTTCCTATCACAGCTTTTTCGAGGCGCCGCCAGCGGAGCTTGACGAAATCGACAGGGCCTGCCGCGCCGCCGCCATCGGCTGCACCGAATGCAAGGGTCGGCTGGCGGACCGGGTCGTGGGCATGCTGGAACCCATCCAGAAAAGACGGAGCCGGCTGATGACCGAACCTGGTCGCATCGAGGCGATCCTGGAGGATGGCCGCCAGCGGGCCCAGAAAGTCGCATCCGAAGTGCTGGGGGAGGCATGCGAGGCGATCGGGATATAAAAAGGGAAAAAGCGGCAACAGGAACCCAGGCTGCGCGGAGAAAAGCAGGCGGGAGATGGCACGCGAACGCAGGCATTACCCGCGGTCGGGGGTGGTTTGATGGCAGGTGACTGGCACCTGGAGCTGCCGGACCTTGACCTGGAGATCTTTCATGGCCCCTTCGATCTGCTTCTGACGCTTATCCTCAGAGAGGAGATCAGCATTTTCGAGGTTTCGCTGGCCGAAATTGTCATCTCCTACCTGGAGCGGCTGGAGCAAAAAGAGGAGCTGGACCTGGAGGCTGCCAGTGAGTTCCTCATCCTCATGAGCTCGCTCCTGGAGATAAAGTCAGCCCAGTTGTTGCCCCGGCCCGGGGAGTTCGACCTGGAGGAGCTCACCCCTGAAGAGGCCCGTGAAGAGCTGGTCATCCGTCTCATCACATACAAGAAGTTCAAGGACGCCTCTAACTGGCTGCGCCAGCGTTTCGACCATACCCGCCACTGGTGTTTCCGCTCGGCGCCGCCGCCGCGCCTGGTGAGGACGGCCGGGGATGAGGAAGTGCCGCATAAGTACGAGCCGGCCAGACTAGCGGAGGCGCTCAAAGTGTTGCTGGCGGAGCCGCCCCGGGTGAGTACCGACCACATGACCCGGGTGACAGTCAGCGTCTGGGAGCGGATGAAAGCCGTGCGCGACGCCCTCAGAACCAGGGCGGAGCTCGACTTCGACGAGGTGGCCGGCAGCGCCGACCGGGTGACCCAGGCGATCACCTTCTTCGCCATCCTGGAGATGTTAAACGCCGGCGAGCTGGAGGTGGAGCAGGAGAAGCTCTTCGGCCAGATAATGATTTATGAGGCGCGAAAAAAAATTAATGACGCGGCGTAAGCGGAGCGGATTTTGTCATTACGGGGAAGCGAGGCCGGAATACTGCGATTCTGAGGAAGCGGGGGCGACCGGCGAAAATGCTTTTCAGGAGCTGCTCGAATGACCGATATGCCAGAAGAAGATACTGAAACAGCGGCCGGCGGGCACCCACCGGAAACAGAGAACCGGAAACCGGAAACCGCCGCCCTGGCCCGCGATATCGAAGCGGTTCTCTTTATTTCCCCGGAGCCCGTCAGCCTGGAGGTGCTGGCCGAGGTCACGGGAGCCGGGGGAGAGAAGCTGGCCCACGCGGTCGAGGCGGTCAGGGACAAGTACTCCGACCCGGAAGGCGCCATCGCTTTCGCCGAGGTGGCGGGCGGATACACTTTGCGCAGCGGAGACGCGGCCCGGGAGGCGGTGGAGCGGTTCTGCGCCCGGCCCGCGGATTATACCCTCTCGTCGGCCGCCATGGAGACGCTGGCCATCATCGCCTACCTGCAGCCCATAACCCGGCCCGAAGTGGCGCGCATCCGCGGCGTTGGAGCCGATACCGTGGTGGCCAACCTACTGGACAAGGGCCTGGTCGAAGAGGCGGGCCGTCACCGGCAAAGCGGCGCCGTCAGGTACCGGACCACCCCCGCCTTCGAAAAGCTCTTCGGCCTGTCCGGGTTGGCGGAACTGCCCGCCCTGGACGGCTTCGAGGCTACCGCACAGGACGTGGAAGAGCTCAGGGAGAAACTGTTTACGGCCGCCGAGAAAAGAAATTCGGGGACGTTATAGATGTTTTGCGAGGAAACTCAGTCACCATTCATCGATCGGGTGCGGGCGGAAATATTTCCCGCTCCGCTTACGCTTCGGGAGAACCGCTCCGCGGGAAATATTTCCGCCCGCTGTCCGCGCCGCGCCGGCCCGCTTTCGCGGGAGAACCGGTCCGCGGGGATATTTCCACCCGGGGCGGGTAGCTGACTCTTAATATCGTCGTGGAAAGACTCCAGAAATACCTTGCCAGGGCCGGGGTGGCCTCGCGCCGCCGTGCCGAGGAGCTGATCCGCGAGGGGCGGGTGATGGTCAACGGAGAGACCGTAACCGGGCCCGGCGCGAAGGTGGCCCCCGGAGACGTGGTCTTTTTCGACGGCAAGCCGGTGGAGCCTGAAAAGCTCGAGCATCATCTTCTCAACAAGCCCGGGGGCGTGGTCAGCTCCGTCTTCGATCCCCGGGGACGGCCCACTGTCGTTCAGCTGGTGCCCAGCCCGGCGCGCCTCTTTCCGGTCGGCCGCCTCGATTACGACACCACCGGCCTCCTCATCCTCACTAACGACGGGGATCTGGCGCACCGGCTGATGCATCCCCGCTTCGAGGTTGATAAAGTATACCGGGCGGAGGTCGAAGGGGTTCCCGACGAAATTGATCTCAAGGCCTTGCGCCAGGGGGTTTTCCTGGATGATGGTTTCACCGCGCCGTCTGAAGTCGAACTGATTGAAGTGTCCGGTGGCTCGGCATTCCTGGAGATCACCATCCACGAAGGACGCAAGCGCCAGGTGCGGCGAATGCTCGAGAAAGTGGGGCATCCCGTCATCGCGCTGCACCGGAAAAAATACGCGATGTTGACGGACCGGGGGCTGCGGGTGGGCGAGTCCCGGCCTCTGACCGGGGAGGAAGTCATGCAGTTGCGAAAGCTTTTCACAGAGGTTTCAGAATGACGGAGGATGGCTGGCGGCTCATTGCCGTGCGCGGCGCCACGACCGTGGAATCGGACACGGCGGCGGAGGTTCGCGAGCGCACCGCCGAGCTGCTTACCGAGATCATGGAGCGCAACAGCCTCAAAACCGAGGACATCGTCAGCATCATATTCACGGCGACCCCGGACGTTGTCTCAGATTTTCCGGCCGTGGCCGCCCGGAGCATCGGCCTCTCACAGGTGCCCCTGCTGTGCTCCCAGGAGATCCCCGTAACCGGAAGCATCGAACGCTGCATCAGGCTGCTCATGCACGCCTATTCGGACCTGGGCCGGAGCGCCATCCGCCATGCTTATCTGCGCGGAGCCCGGCAGTTGAGGACGGACCTGCCCGAATAGTCCCGCGGCCGCATCGGGCCATTCTCCCTGCCTGTCGTCCCGGCAGCTCACAATCCTGTCATCCCGGGAGCCGTGTCCTGTCAACGCGACCCTCCATCACGTCATTCCAAGAGTCCCATTTCCAAAGTCATCCCGGCAGCCCATCCTGTCATCCTGAAGAAGACCGCTGAACTCTTCCAACCTGTCATCCTGAGGGAGCAAAGCGGCCGAGGGACCTGCTTTTTACTTTTCTGATCAGACAATCACGCAGGTATGTCATCCTGAGGGAGCAAAGCGGCCGAGGGA
>JACUUL010000032.1 GCA_014859345.1 Thermoleophilia bacterium | reverse complement strand
ACCGCATCATAGTCCACGGCCTTGTGTTCAGAGATTATTGAACCAGCGAATTATCATTTCCAGAGACGGGACTGTTCGAAACCTGATCATCTTCCCGACTGCCTGAGAAATTGGAAATGAGGCGAAACCGCTATTCCAGACCGCTATTCAGTCTTCATGCCCGGAGACTGAGCAGGGCAAGCGTAGGGAAATCTGACCGCAGAGCTTATAAACAATCAATTTTTGCTGCCAGACTTTGGGAAATACTTCACGGGCTTGTTACGCCCCGCGGCCATCAATGAAAGAAGTGCCGCACCTTGGTGAAGATCATGGCCACATCATGCTCATCGCAGAGCTTGATGACCTCATCGTCGCGGTTGGAACCGCCTGGCTGGACGACAACCGATATGCCCTTCGCAATGGCGAGATCCAGGGCGTCAGTGAACGGGAAAAAAGCGTCCGAGCCCACGGCCGCGCCCATCAGATCGCCGGCCGATTTATCCAGGGCTATGTTCATGGAGTCAATCCGGCTCATCTGGCCGGCACCGATGCCCATAGTGGCCAGATCGTTCGCCAGCACGATGGCATTGGAGCGCACGTGCTTGACCACCCGCCAGGCGAACAGGGCGTCTCCCCATTCGTGTTCGGTCGGATGCCTCTTGGTAACCACCTTCATATTTTCGCGCTCGTCAATTCCGGAGTCCTTGTCCTGCACAAGCACGCCTCCCGTCACCCGCTTCAGATCCCGCTCTCCGGATGCCGCCTTGCGCCGTTCCTCGTCTACCAGCAACCTGACGCGCGGCTTCTGGGAGAGGATCTCCAGGGCTTCCGCCTCGTAACCGGGCGCGATCAGCACCTCGATGAATTTCTTGGCCAGCGTCTCGGCCAGGTCCGCGTCGATTATGCGGTTTAAAGCCACCACCGAGCCGAAGGCGCTGATGGGATCGGTGGCATGCGCCTTTCGATACGCCTTAGTGATATCTTCGGCGACGGCGGCGCCGCATGGGTTGTTGTGCTTGATGATGGCGGCCGCAGGCAGGGTGAACTCCGACAACAGCTCCCGGGCGGCGTTCAGATCGAGGAGGCTGTTAAAAGACAGCTCAGCACCGTGCAGCTGGGTGACCCGGCTAAGGAGATGCCGGCGGGCGTTGACTTCACTGTAATAGGCGGCCCGCTGATGAGGATTCTCGCCGTACCTGAGATCCAGCACTTTTTCGAAATCGAGAAGAACGAAGGGAGGAAAATCCGCCATGCCCTCGTTGAACCAGTTGGCGATAACAAAGTCGTAATGCGCCGTGTTGTGAAATGCCTGCGTCGCCAGGCTCCTGAGCGTCCCGAGGCTCAACTGATTATCGTTCTTCTTCATTTCCGCGACTATCTCGGAATAGCGGCGGGGATCGGTCACCACGGCCACACCCTTGAAATTCTTGGATGCCGCCCGGATGATGGTGGGTCCGCCGATATCGATGTTCTCGATCACTTCCTTTTCCGAGACCCCCCGGCGGCTGGAAACATCCTCGAAGGGATACAGATTCACGACAACCATGTCAATCGGTTTGATGCCATGCTCCTTGAGCGTGAGCATGTGGTCGTGGTTATCCCGGTCGGCCAGCAGTCCGGCGTGGATGTTGGGATGCAGTGTCTTGACCCGGCCGTTCATGATTTCCGGGAAACCGGTGACGTCGCTGACACTTACGACATCCACTCCGCTGTCCTCAAGGAATCTGGCAGTGCCGCCGGTGGAGATGATCTGCACGCCCAGCCCGCTTAGTTCCTGCGCGAAAGTATCCAGTCCGATCTTGTTTGTCACGGATATCAGTGCTCGCTTGACTTTCACGCTCTCCTCCCCGGTGTGGGCTGGACTTTACGATCAATCACTTTCAATGATGACCCGGCGCGGATTCTCGCTGGCAAAACCGGCCCGCCCTGACGCGATCAGCTGAACGGCGTCCGGCAGGAGCCGGTGCTCCACCTTGTGAATGCGTTCACGCAAACTTTCGACCGTGTCATTATATTTAATATCCACAGCTTCTTGAAGAATGATGGGGCCGGTATCGGTCCCTTCGTCCACGAAGTGAACCGTCACGCCGGTCACTCTGGCGCCATACGCCATGGTATCCTCGATAGGCGTGCCTCCAGGAAAGGCAGGAAGCAGGGAAGGATGCAAATTGATGACCCTGTGCGGGAATCTCTGCAGGAACTCGGAAGTGACAATGAGCATGTACCCCGCCAGCACCACGAGATCGACGCCGCGCCGCGCGAGCTCTTCGGCCATGTCAAGATCGTGCGCGGCGCGGCTGGAATACCCGCTCATGGGATAGACCGCGGTGGGAATGCCGGCTTTTTCGGCCCGTTTCAGCCCGTAGGCGCCAGGGTTGTCGCTGATGACGACAGCGATCTCGATGTTGCCGGGGCCCTGGTGCAGACGGTCGATTATGCTCTGCAGGTTGGAACCCGAGCCGGAGATGAGAACACCCAGACGGAACTTCTCCTCCGGGCTCCTGTCCTCGCCTCCAGACATGCTCATTTAACCAATCAGCTCCACTTTGTCTTTACCATTAACAATTCCGCCGATGGCCAGGGCGCCGGGCACGGCCTCAAGAGCCGCCTTTCCGCTGGCGGCGGCCACAACCGCCACGAACCCGATGCCCATGTTGAACGTCCGGAACATCTCTTCGCGCCCGACGTTGCCCAGCCGCTGCAGGGTATCAAACAGGAGCGGCGTCTGCCAGCGCGACCGGTCGATGCGGGCGCATAGCCCTGACGGAATGACCCGGGGCACGTTGCCGGGAAGTCCTCCGCCGGTTATGTGGGCCATGGCGCGCACATCGGCAGCCCGGGCCAGCGCCCGGACAGCGCCTGAGTAGATTTCAGTAGGTGTGAGAAGTATTTCGCCGATTGAGCGGGCGCTGTCCTCAACATTCGCCCCCTCGACCACATCTCCGTATCCAATGCGGTTAATCTCCAGGATCTTTCGCACCAGCGAGAGGCCGTTGCTGTGAATGCCGCTGGCCGGGAGGCCGATGACAGTGTCTCCCGCTTCGACCCGGCTGCCGTCGATGATGTCTTCCTTCTCCACCACGCCCACCGCGAAGCCGGCCAGGTCGAAATGTCCTCCCCGGTACAGATCCGGCATCTCCGCCGTCTCTCCTCCCAGCAGCGCGCAGCCAGCCCGGCGGCAGCCCGCAGCCACCCCCTCAACCAGGGAAGCGGCCTTTTCGGGATCGAGCCGGCCTACGGCCAGGTAATCAAGGAAAAACAGGGGGCTGGCGCCGGTTACCAGCAAATCGTTGACCGACATGGCCACCAGGTCGATTCCGACCGTGTCGTAGCGGCCAAGAGCCTCGGCAATCAGGACCTTGGTGCCTACTCCGTCGGTGGCCGACACCAGCACCGGTTCTTTCATTGGGGGAAGCTCGAAAAGCCCAGCGAAGCCGCCCAGTCCGCCTAAAACCCCGGCCTTGCCGATAGTGGATGAAACCGCGGCGCGAATCCTCTCAACCACTTCGGCGCCGGCATCGATGCTTACGCCCGCCCCGGCGTAGGTAAGAGGCTTCCCTTTGCCCCGCCCTTCTATGCTACCGACTCCTTTTTGATGACCGGTTCCCGGGGCTCCTCGTCGAGCTCCTTTTCCACCTGCTCGAACCGGTGCTTGCTCATCTTCGCCTCGTCGGGCACCTCGATGGGATACCGGCCCGTGAAGCAGGCTCGGCAGAAACGCTCCTTTGGCAAGCCCACAGCGCGCTGGAGCCCTTCCAGGGAAATGTATTCCAGCGAGGTGGCTCCCACCTGTTCGCGAATCTCGTCAACTGTTTTCTCCGAGGCGATAAGCTCGGTGCTGGTGGCGGTGTCGATGCCGTAGAAGCAGGGATGGGCGATGGGGGGAGAGCTGATGCGCAGATGCACCTCTTTGGCGCCCGCGTCGTAAAGCATCCTGACAATCTTGTGGGTTGTGTTGCCGCGAACGATGGAATCGTCAACCACCACCAGGCGCTTGCCCCTGATGGCGTCCGCCAGAGGGTTGAGCTTGACCCGGATGCCGTGCTGCCTCAAGTTGTTGTCCGGCTCGATGAATGTGCGGCCAACATAACGGTTCTTTATCAGGCCTTCACCATACGGGATGCCGCTGGCGCGGGCAAAACCGATGGCCGCCGGCGTGCCGGTGTCGGGCACCGGGATTACCATGTCAGCCTCGACGGAGAATTCCCGGGCCAGCTCTTCGCCCATGCGGTTGCGCGCCTGGGAGACGGTCATGCCGCTCAGGACCGAATCCGGGCGGGCGAAATATATAAACTCGAAAATGCACATGCCCAGGCGGTCCGCGGGCGGCATTACCTGCTTCAGTTCCAGGGATTTATCCTTGATGACCGCCATCTCCCCGGGCTTCACTTCCTGGAGGAACTCGGCGCCGATGATGTCCAGGCCGCAGCTTTCGGAGGCCAGAGCGTAGCTGCCGTCCTCCAGGCGGCCGATGCACAGCGGCCTTACTCCCCAGGGATCGCGAAAACCCACCACCTTGCCGCGGCTCAATATCACAACCGAAAAGGCTCCCCGCGCCTGTGGCATCACGTCGGCCACCGCATCGGGGATCTCTGCGGCCGGATTGTTGGCGATAAGCGCTGCCAGTAGCTCGCTGTCGCTGGTGGATGACAGCTCGACTTCGCGTTCCTGAAGCCGGGCGCGCAGCTCGGCGGTGTTGACGATGTTTCCGTTATGGGCCAGGGCCAGCGTATGGCCGTTGCGGGCCAGGCAAACCGGCTGGGCGTTTATCCACCGGGTAGAGCCGGTGGTGGAATAGCGCACATGACCGATGGCCGCCTGCCCGGAGAGGCTCTTCAGGGTCTCCTCCTTAAAGACCTGTGACACCAGCCCGATATCCTTCACTGCCGTCAGGCGCCCCTCATCCCATACCGCGATTCCGGCGCTCTCCTGCCCGCGGTGCTGCAGAGCAAATAAGGCGAAGAAGGCCAGCCGGCTCACATCCCGGCCGGAAGCAACCACACCAAAAATGCCACAGGCCTCTTCCGGTTTGTCATGTTCGATGACGCTCAATGCCTTACCTGCCCTCCATCATTGTCTCCAGGGCTGTCCTCCAGGCCCTGTCCGCTCCGCTTAACGGTATGTTCACCCTGTCTTCTCCATTCATCCTGATTACCATCCGCCTGCCGCCCACCCGGCCGATGATACGGGTAGGAAAATCCAGCGCCAGCTGGCCAAAATACTCGAGGTTCTTCTCCTCCATGGTGAGCACCACCAGGCCCGGCGCCTCGCCGAAGATAAGAATGTCCGGACGCCCCCCGGGCCAGACGCCGGAGATGTCGACCTCGGCTCCCTTGCCGCCGATGATGGCTGATTCGGCCAGGCAGCAGGCCAGGCCGCCGTCGCTGACATCGTGGGCGCTCTTGGCTATCCCTTCCAGAATAGCTTCTCTTGCGAGCAATTGCAGCCTTCTCTCCCGTTCCAGGTCCACATCCGGGATGCGGCCGGCCACCTCGCCAAAAATGATCTTCTGATATTCGGAACCGTCCACTGCCGGCCGGGCGCCGCCAACCAGCATGATGACGTCTCCTTCGTCCCGGAAATGAGGGGTGCCGATGAGCCGGACGTCCTCGATGATACCCATCATCCCGATCACCGGGTTGGGATAGATCGCCTGTCCGAAGCTCTCGTTGTAGAAGCTGACATTGCCGCCGGTGACGGGAGTTTCCAGCGCAAGGCACGCTTCGGCCATGCCCTCCACGGCCTCCTGGAACTGGTAATAGATCTCGCCCTTCTCGGGATTGCCGAAATTGAGGCAGTTGGTGATGGCCACCGGCCTGGCGCCGGCGCACGAAAGGTTGCGGGCGGCTTCGGCCACCACGGCACGGGCGCCCCGGCGCGGATCCAGGAAGCAGCGCCGGCCGTTGCCGTCGGTGACCAGGGCCACGCCGGATTGCCGCCCCTTGATGCGCAGCACCGCCGCGTCCGCGCCCGGCCAGAGGGCGTTGTTGGTCTGAACCATGTGATCATACTGCTGGTAAACCCAGTGTTTGGAGCAGATGTTGGGCGACCTGAGCAGATCGGTGAGCACGCCGTTTAGGTCGGCCGGAGCCTCGTAATGGTCCTCCGGCAGCGGCTCTGCCGCCAGGTGGGCCGGCCGCACCGCCTCCACGACATAGGCAGGCGCGTCGTCCACCAGGGCCGCGACCGGCATGTCGGCGATCATCTCCCTGCCTTGAAAGACCCGGAAATGCCCCGAGTCCGTGACCTGGCCCACCTCGGTGGCGTCCAGGTCCCACTTCTCGCAGACAGCCAGCGCCGCGTCCTTCATCTCCGGTGTGACAATCGCCAGCATCCGCTCCTGGGACTCTGAGATCATGATCTCGAACGGCTCCATGCCGGCCTCCCGGAGCGGCACCCTGGAGATGTCGATGTCGATGCCGACGCCACCGCGGCTGGCCATCTCGCTGGCGGAGCTGGAGATGCCGGCGGCGCCCAGATCCTGCAAGGCGACCAGCAGGCCATCGTCGCGCATCTCAAGGCAGGCCTCCAGCAGCTTCTTCTCCATGAAGGGATCGCCCACCTGAACCGTAGGGCGCTTTTCCTCGGCGGTCTCGTCAAATTCGGCGGAGGCCAGGACGCTGGCGCCGCCGATACCGTCGCGGCCCGTGGTAGAACCGATTAGCAGCACCAGATTTCCAGGCCCCTCGGCCCTGGCGCGCAGAATCTTGTCCTGATCCACCAGCCCCACGCACATCACGTTCACCAGGCAGTTGCCTTCATAAGCGTCCTCGACGTGGATCTCGCCGCCGACGGTGGGAATGCCCATGCAGTTGCCATAGGAGGCCACGCCCGATACCACGCCGTCGAGCAGGAACCGCTGGCGGGCTTTCTGGAGAGAGCCGAAATGCAGGGGGTCGAGGTTGGCGATCGGCCGCGCTCCCATGGCGAATATGTCGCGGACGATGCCCCCGATGCCGGTGGCCGCCCCCTGAAAGGGTTCGATGGCCGAGGGGTGGTTGTGGCTCTCGATCTTCATGGCGATGGCCTGGCCGGCGCCGATGTCGATGATGCCGGCATTTTCACCCGGCCCCTGGAGGATGAGCTCGCCTTGAGTGGGGAGCTTCCTGAGCAGCTTCCGTGAATGTTTGTAACCGCAGTGCTCGCTCCACATCAGCGAGAAGACGGCCAGCTCCACATAATTGGGCTTGCGGCCAAGCTTCTCGCAGATGGCATCGTACTCGTGGGACTTTAGACCCAGAAGTTCGTACTCGGGTTTCTGGCTTGTGGCGCTCATCGTGTTAAAAAATCATTCCCGGTTTCCGGTACCTGGTTAAAACGTTCTTCATTCCTTCCGTGTTTGTCATCCCGAGGAGCGGAGCGAAGAAGGGTCCGCTTGTTCCCCTGCTCCTGCAACCGCCCCGATAATCGACTCGAAAACCCCGCGCCCATCGGCGCCGCCAATGATCTCGTCGCAAACCCGCTCCGGATGAGGCATCACCCCGAACACATTGCGCTCCCGGTTGCAGATTCCGGCGATGTTCGCCAGAGAGCCGTTGGGATTGGCTTTCGGGGTGATTGCCCCGTCCTCGTCGCAATAACGCACGATGATCTGATTGTTTTCCTCGAGCTCGCGCATGCCGGCTTCACCGATGTAGTAGTTACCCTCGTGATGGGCGACGGGAAGCCTGATAACCTGCCCGGTTTCATATGCGCCGGTAAACGGCGTCCGGTTACTTTCCACGCGCAGGTTCACCAGCTTGCAGATGAACTTGAGGCCCCGGTTCTGCAGCATGGCCCCCGGGAGCATCCCCGCTTCCAGCAGAATCTGAAAGCCGTTGCAAATGCCGATGACCAGCCCCCCATCCTCGGCGAAACGCCGGACGGCCTTCATGATCGGGGAGAAACGGGCGATGGCGCCGCAGCGCAGATAGTCGCCGTAGGAGAAGCCTCCGGGGAGAATGACGCAGTCCAGGCCATCGAGATGCGTGTCCTTGTGCCAAAGATAACGCGGCTCGGCGCCTGCGAAGGTGCTCACGGCGTGATAGCTGTCGGCATCGCAGTTGGAGCCGGGAAAAACCACGACCCCAAAGCGGACCGGCGTGATCTCGGTCTGTGAAGAGGCAGCCACTGCTTAAGGCACTAGCTCAAACTCGAAATCCTCGATGATAGGGTTGGCCAGCAACTTGTGGCACATCTGGTCGAGCTCGGCCGCCGCCTTCTCGCCATCCGGCAGCTCCAGCTCGATGTATTTGCCCACGCGTACATTGCTGACGCCCTCGAATCCCAGAGCCGGCAGGGAGCGCTCGATAGTCAGTCCCTGGGGGTCAAGGATGCCCTTCTTGGGCGTGATAAAAACCTTGGCTTTCATGGTTAAAACCCCGTTCCGTTCATGTCTCCCGGTTTCCGGCTCCCGGCCGTCCCCGCTGCTCTCCGGCATGATGAATTTATATCTATTTTTCCACCCGGTTGAGTACTTCTTCGTATGCTTCCTCCACCTCGCCCAGATCGCGGCGGAAGCGGTCCTTGTCCAGCTTCTTTCTGGTGCCGGCGTCCCAGAGGCGGCAGGTGTCCGGGCTGATCTCGTCGCCGAGGACTATGTTGCCTGCCGCGTCCTTGCCGAACTCCAGCTTGAAGTCCACCAGCAGGATGTTGCGTTCGGCAAAAAACCGGCTGAGCACGTCGTTAATCTTCAGCGCCAGGCGCTTGATCTCTTCCCGCTCCGCCTCGCTTACCAGCTCGAGCTCCTCGATGTGGGCTTCGGTGATGAGCGGGTCGCCCAGGGAGTCATCTTTCAGAAAGAATTCCAGCATCGGCTTCTTCATGGCGGCGCCTTCCTCGAAGCCCAGGCGTTTGCAGATGCTGCCGGCGGCGTAGTTGCGGACCACCACCTCGACCGGGTACATGTCCAGCTTTTTGCAAAGAAGGGTATCCTCAAATATCTGCTCCACCAGCTGGGTGGAGATGCCGTGCTCCTCCAGCAACTTGAAGAGGATCGCCGATATTCTGGCGTTGCGCACGCCCTTGCTGGCGATCCGGCCTTTCTTCTGACCGTCAAAGGCGGTGGCGTCGTCCTTGAATTGCTGCGCCACTTCCTCCGGATGCTCGGTGGCCCAGATTATCTTTGCTTTGCCTTCGTATAATTTTTGTGGCTGCATGGCTGCTCCTTGCTCCGAACCTCGTTCCTGACTTGTCATCCTGGGCGAAGCGAAGGATCCGCTCTTCTGCGACTATTGACACTTCACCTCTGCTGGCGTCACAAGCAGATTCTTCGGTCGCTGCGCTTCCTCAGAATGACAAATAAAGAAGAGTAGTCACTTTCAGGCCTCCAGCTGCTTCAAACGCTCAAAAATTACGCCGGTATTCTCCAGGTAGCTTGCGGGATCGAAACAGCTTTCCAGCTGCTCTTCGGTGATGGACGCCTTGACGGTTTCATCCTTTAGCAACAACTCTTTGAACCCGGTTCGCTCCTGCCAGGCCTTCATGGCGCTGGTCTGAACCACGCGGTAGGCCTCCTCGCGGGACAGTCCCGCATCAATCAATTTTAGCAGAACCGATTGTGAGAAGACCAACCCGTAAGAGGCCTCCAGGTTCTCTCTCATCCGCTCCGGATATACCACCAGGTTCTCCATCAGATCCGCCCACTTGTATAGCATATAGTCAAGTAAAATCGTGCTGTCGGGCAGGATAACCCGCTCGGCGGAGGAATGGGAGATATCCCGTTCGTGCCAGAGGGCGTTGTTCTCCAGCGCCACCATGGCGTTTCCGCGGATGACCCGCGCCTGGCCGCACATGCGCTCGCTGATGATGGGATTCCGCTTGTGGGGCATGGCCGAGGACCCCTTCTGGCCGGCCTTGAAAGGTTCCTCGGCCTCCAGCACCTCCGTGCGCTGCAGGTGACGGATCTCCACCGCCATCTTCTCCACGGTGCTGGCGATGATGGCCAGCGTGGCCAGGTACTCGGCGTGCCGGTCCCTCTGGATGATCTGGGTGGAAGCCGGCGCCGGAGTCAGCTCCAGGCGGCGGCAGACGTCCTCCTCGATCTCCGGCGGCACCAGCGCGTAGGTGCCCACGGCGCCCGATATCTGACCCACGGCGATGACCTCGCGGGCGCGCCTTAGCCGTTCGATGTCGCGGGCGGTCTCGAAGCACCAGACCGCCAGCTTCAGCCCAAAGGTGACGGGCTCGGCGTGGATGCCGTGGCTCCTGCCGATCATCACCGTGTCCCGGTGCTCGAAAGCGCGCTTCTTCAGAACCCCCAGCAGGTGCCTGAGGTCGAGCAAAAGGATGTCGGTGGCCTCCCTGAGCTGCAGCGCCAGGCCGGTGTCGAGCATGTCGGAGGAGGTCATGCCGTAGTGGATGTATTTGGAGGCCTCGCCCACATGCTCACCCACATTGGTGAGGAAGGCGATGACGTCGTGCCGGGTCTCCTTCTCGATCTTCCTTACCCGCTCGACGTCAAAATTTGCCTTCTCCTTTATCTCGGCCAGCGCCCCTGCAGGGATCATCCCCTTCGCCGCCCAGGCCTCGCAGGCGGCGATCTCCACCTCCAGCCAGGCGGCCATCTTGTGCTCGTCGGTCCAGATGAACGCCATCTCCGGGCGCGAATAACGGGGAATCAAGCCTTCCTCCCATGACCAGGGACACCTGTCGTTTTTATCAGGAGTTTTTCGAATAGCCACCGGACCTGCCAACCACATCAGAATCCTGACGATCCCTATTATTTAACGAACCGCGGGCAGTTTCCACCCCCGGAATAATCAGGAGATGCAGCGGGTCATTAAATATGAGAAATGAGAGATAGATCATCCAATTCGCTCAGGCAGTTGTCATCGCTTCACCCAGAATGACAAGTTAAGGATTAACCTGCGAGAATTTCAGTTGAGGAGAAGATCGCCAGCCTAAGACGATGGCTGTGCCCGAAAGAGAGAGGCCAGCTTTTCGATAATGACTGCGCCAGCATAACCAATCGCCACTCCGACAAGTGCAGTTAAGGGAAGCGCAAGAAATGTTAACGCAAATGCCCAGGGAAATAATCTTAAAAGAGGCTCCAATACGATTGTCGCCGGCAAGGCAATGGCCTTTACCAGTGAACTATCTGGAGGTATCTTCGAAGTCGAAAAAAGATAATAGAAGAGACTGGCGATTCCCCACATCGCCCCGAGAATCGTAAGATTCCGCCTTAAGCTTGTTCTGAACAAGCCGGCCTCCTTGATCTATTTGTGCTGATTTAAATGTTGTTATTCGGTCATCGAGCGCCGCACAATTGCGATGACTATAGCACTCCTCCCCGTCCGGTCAATAGTACTTTGGTATGAGTTCTGAGGATAATTTTTTCAGGTTGGCTAACTGTGAAAATTTTCCAGCATTTTGTGAAGATTTCGCTTCCCTAAAAAATATTTTCGATCGGCCGGCAAAATCATCATAAAAAAATCCCATTAAGTGAAGCAATAAAGATCCTTCAACGGATTTTGCTTGCGCTAGTGCTTCCCTGCCGCACTGCACCGTTTCAGGCGGGTGATGGCCGCGCAGGTTACGGATGTGCCTGCCGGCCTGCTAGTCGTGTTCCAGGCACACCGAGTTGATGCAGTAGCGCTTGCCGGTGGGCTCGGGGCCGTCCTCAAACACGTGCCCCAGGTGGGAATCGCATACGCCGCATCTGACCTCGATGCGGTCCATTCCGTGGCTGGTGTCCCGCTCGTAGGTTACCGCGTCCGGCCGGATCGGCTCGAAGAAGCTGGGCCAGCCGGTGCCGGAGTCAAACTTGGCTTTGGCGTCGAAAAGCTCGTTGCCGCAGGCCACGCAGTGGTAGACGCCTTCCTTGAGCGTCATGCCGTAATCGCCCGAAAACGCGGGCTCGGTGCCGCCCAGCCGGCATACCTGGAACTCCTCCGGGCTCAGCTCGCGCCGCCATTCCTCTTCCGTCTTGTGAACCTTGCGCTTGCTCATGATGATATTTCTTCCCGGCGGGTATAAGCAGTAAACAATAAATCTGCCTGGTGGCAGGCAAATTCAGGCGAGAAAAATTAAGTCGGAAACATGGGCAGGGAGGACGTGTTTTGGCCGATCATACGACAACCACCGCGCATATTCCCATAAGGACCGGCCATGCCTTCACAAAGCTGAGGCGCTTCAATGCCGCCATGGGCTTCCTGCATCTGGCACAGGGTATGTTGATGCTGTGGCTCAGCACCGCCTTCACCCTGCCGGTGACCACCCTCTACCTGCGGTTCGATCCGGAAGCAAACCGCCTGGTGCAGGATCTGCAGCAACCGTTCAACCTGCGGATCGCTCCGCTGGTGGCGATGTTCCTGCTGATCTCGGCGGCGGCGCATTTCTCCCTGGCCACCTTCGGCTACCGCTGGTATGTGTCAAACCTGAAAAATCACATCAACAAGGCCCGATGGCTGGAATACGCGTTCAGCTCCTCCCTGATGATCGTGCTGATCGCCATGCTGGTGGGAATGTACGACCTGTCGAGCCTTATCCTCATTTTCAGCCTCAACGCCTGCATGATCATGTTCGGGTACATGATGGAGCTTCACAACCAGAATACAGTCAGGACGGACTGGACCGCGTTTGTCTTCGGCTGCTTTGCGGGCGCCGTTCCCTGGGCCGTCATCGCTCTGTACACATTGGGAGCGAACCAGGCGCCGGAAACCTCGGTGCCGGGCTTCGTCTACGGCATCCTGATCTCGCTGTTTGTTTTCTTCAATATTTTCGCCGTCAACATGTGGCTGCAGTACAAGAAGGCCGGGCCCTGGCGGAATTACCTGTACGGAGAGAGGATGTATATCGTCCTCAGCCTGGTTGCCAAATCGGCGCTGGCGTGGCAGATGTTCTTCGGGACACTGCGGCCGGTTTAGATGAGCAGCCTGTTTAACGCAGGAGCGCCAGTATCCTCCCCGCCATCACCGCAGCGTTGCGGGCGCCGTTGATGGCCATGCAGGCCACGGGCACGCCGGGGGGCATCTGCACGATGGAAAAAAGGGAATCCAGGCCGCCCAGGTCCTTGGTCTGGATGGGCACCCCGATCACCGGCAGCGGCGTCAGTGAAGCGATCACTCCGGGGAGAGCCGCCGCCTTGCCCGCCCCGGCGATGATGACCTTGAGGCCGCGGCCAGCCGCGCTCTCTGAGTAGGCGGCCACCTGCTTGGGGTCCCGGTGGGCGCTGATGACCCTTGCTTCATAGGGGATCTCCAGCTTGTCGAGCTCGTCCATGGCGGCCTGCATCACGTCGCGGTCGGATTCGCTGCCCATGACGATGCCGACCAGTACGTCCAGGTCCTCCATATCATTCAGCAAGGGTTCGAGCTCTTCCAGGGTATCAGTCATTTCTCCTCCTCACCGGTTGATGGTGTACCGTAGCCGGTATCGATGGCCCGGCCGCGCCACGCTGGCTCCCCGGCTCGATAGACAGCGGCGCGGCCCCTCCCTATCTTTCCGCGAGCGCCGGTTCGGCGGCGATGTCGGTGCGGTATTGCATACCGTCGAAATTTATTTTGTCCACCGCTTCGTATGCTTTCCGACGCGCGGCTGAGAAGGTGTTATCCAGCGCACTTACTGCCAGCACCCGGCCGCCTGCGGTCACGAGCTTTCCGTCTTCCTCCGCCGTACCGGCGTGGAAAACATCGACCCCCTCCAGGCCGCCGTCGGCGTCAAGGCCGTCGATCACATCTCCCTGGCTCGACGTGAGCGGATAACCAGCCGATGCCATGATCACGGTGACGCACCTCTCCTGTCTCCAGCTAAGCTGGCGCCCGTCCAGGGCGCCTTCGGCGCAGGCCATCATCAGCTCCACCAGATCGGTTTCCAGCCGCGGCAGGATGGCCTGGGTTTCAGGATCCCCGAAACGGGTGTTGAACTCCAGCACCCGGGGGCCGGCGGGGGTTAGCATCAGTCCGGCGTACAGCACTCCCCGAAAATCGATGCCGCGGCGCCTGAGTTCATCAACAGTCGGACGGTGCACAGTCTCCACGATCTCGCCGACAAGGGCGGGCGGCACCCTTGGCACCGGACTGTAGCAGCCCATGCCGCCTGTATTGGGCCCGTGGTCGCCGTCGTAGATGCGTTTGTAGTCCTGGGCCGGCTCCAGGGGAACGATTTCCTTTCCATCGCAAAGGGCCAGCACCGAGCATTCGTGTCCCACCAGGCACTCCTCGATGATCACCTCCAGGCCCGCGTCCCCAAACGTGCGGTCAACGAAGCATTTCCGGATCGCCTCCTCGGCCTCTGCCATGGCTTCGGCCACCATCACGCCCTTGCCGGCGGCCAGGCCGTTGGCCTTGACCACTACCGGCATGGAGATGGAAGCGAGGTGCGCCATGGCGGCTTCGTATTCGACGAAGCGGGAAAAGGCCGCGGTGGGAACCCCTGCCGCGTTCATGACCTCCTTGGCAAAGGACTTGCTGCCCTCCAGCATGGCTGCGTCCCGCCGCGGCCCGAAGACTTTCAGCCCTGCCTCGATGATGGCATCGGCCAGCCCGGCGCAGAGGGGCGCCTCCGGGCCCACGACCACGAGGCCGGCGCCGATTTGCCGCGCCAGCTCGACGATTCCTCGTATATCGCTGTCGGAAACGGGATGGCAGATTGCCTGGCGGGCTATCCCGGCGTTGCCGGGAGCGGCATGCACCTCTTCGACCAGGCGGCTTGCCGCCGCCTTTTTGACCAGGGCATGTTCCCTGCCGCCGGAGCCTACTACCAGTACCCGCAATGAATCTCCCTGAAAGTGATTTGCGCCTAAAGTTGGAATGCCGGAAACGGCCGCAACGGCGATATTCTATCCTGCCGGATGATGCGGCTCAAGAGAGCTTCCCCCAGAGGGCAGGCCGGCGGCGCATGGGATATACTGAAGGCTTATGAAGCTGGGTATCATAGGACTGCCTAATTCGGGCAAGACGACCCTGTTCAATGCCCTTACCGGTCTTCAGGCCGAGACCGCCCCCTATCCCAATCCCATCGCCACTGAGCCGCACGTGGGGGTCATAAAGGTACCGGACCGGCGCATTGACCGCCTTTCCACGATCTTTCAGCCGCGCAAGAAAGTATATGCCGATGTCATCTGCCTGGACATAACCGGGTTTGCCCGGGGAATCTCCACGAGCAGGCAGAAGAGCGGGCTATTCAACCAGCTCTGGGGAGCCGACGCGATTCTTCACGTGGTGCGAGCCTTCGAGGATGAGAAAGTCAGCCATCCAGGCGAAGGTATCGATCCGGGCCGGGACGCGGCCGCCCTGGAGCTGGAGCTGATCTTCCATGATCTGGAACTGGTGGAAACCCGCCTGGAGCGGATCGCCACCGCCATCAAGAAAGGGATCGGCAAGGAGTTCATGGCGGAGAGGGCGGTCCTCGAAAAATGCCGGTCGCAGCTGGAACAGGAAAAGCCGCTCAGAAATCTCGATATCAACGAGGCCGAGCGGGCGGCCGTCGGCTCGCTCATGTTCGCCTCCCTGAAGCCGGAACTGGTATTGCTCAATGTCGGGGAGGAAGAAATCGCCGGCGCCCGCACGGCGGCGCGTATGGACGCGCTGCGCGCCTATTACGCCGGCAGGGACGCCCTGGTGTTCGCCCTGTCGGCAAAGATCGAGATGGAGATCTCCCGGCTCCCGGCCCATGAGGCAGGGGCTTTTCTGGAGGACCTGGGCATCACCGAGCCTGCCATGAACCGGGTGATCCGAGAGGTCTACGAGTTGCTGGGGCTTATCTCTTTCTTCACGGTGGGCGAGGACGAAGTCCGGGCCTGGACCATCCGCAACGGCACTCGCGCCGTGCGGGCCGCGGGCAAGGTGCACTCTGACATCGAACGGGGATTCATCAAAGCCGAGGTCATCGGTTACGACGACTTCGTGGCTGCCGGCACGATGGCCAGAGCTAAGGAGAAGGCGCTATTACGTCTCGAGGGGAAGGATTATACGGTCCAGGATGGAGATATCATCAATTTCCGGTTTAACGTCTAGACGCCGCGGCTTGCTTTCCGGCTTGAGCCGCTTTGGCTTTTAAACCGATGAATTTATTGTCTCATCCGGCTCGTCTACCTCCCTTATCCGGATCATCAGCGCCGGAATGATCGCCAGCGCGCACATGAGCGCCGCCACCAGGAAAAAGCGGTTCAGGACCACCAGGATGGCTTCGATGCTGCGCTCTGCGATCACTTCCTCCAGCCGCTGCCTGCCTTCCAGAAACGGCAGGCCTCTCAGGTCCAGCTGCGACTCGAACGTGTAGATTCCCCAGCCGCTCAGGGCCGCCAGACCGATCATCTCCCCTGCCATCTTGGCCACGATGTGGATCGCCGAGCCCGCCGCCAGCCGCGCCCGGGTGACCGACCCTATCACCGCGGCGGCCAGGGCCGGGCTGTTGAACCCGAAGCCGAATCCTGTTATCAGCAGATCACGGGTCTGCACGGCGGTGGATACGTCCTGGGGCCAGCGGCTGATCAGGAACAGTCCCACGGCGGCCATTACGAAGCCTGTGGCGGCCGTGTAGCGATGGCTGAGCCTGTTTATGAGAAAACCGGCGGCGATGGCCCCCGCGGGGATCATCACCGTCATGCGGATCACCAGCAGGCCGCCCTCGATGGGCGTGGCCCCCCGGGTGGCGTAGGCAAAGAAAGGCACCTGCACCAGAGCCGTGATCATGGCCACTCCCTCCAGCATGTTGGCGAAGTTGGCCGCTGAGAAGCTGACGTTGCGGAACATGCCCAGACGCACGGTCGGATGCTTCTGGCCCCGCTCGGTGCTGATAAACATCACCAGGCTGACCGCGCCTGCCAGGATCAGCGGCAGGGTGAACTCGTACCAGCCCACCGCCCGTTGTCCCGAGAGACCGACGGTGACGAAGGTCAGGGCCATGGCCAGCAGCACTGCTCCCCGGTAATCGATGGAAACCTGCCGGCGCGTCCCCCGGGCCACCAGCCGCCATACGAGAATCATGACTCCGATGCCCAGGGGCACGTTGATCCAGAAAATCCAGCGCCAGCCGAAGGGTTCGGCAATGTAGGCCCCGAAAGGCGGCCCGATGACGCCGCCGGCCTCGCTGGCCGCCACCAGCAGGCCGATTGCCATCGCCTGATGGCGCCGCGTGAACGTGGCTCCGACGATACCCATGGCTATAGGCACGATCGCACCGCCTCCTACCGCCTGTATCGCCCGGAAGAATGCCAGCACCCTCAGGCCTGGACTGACCGCGCACAGCACAGACCCGGCAATGAAAATCGCTATGGAGATATTGAACAGGAAGCGGTGCCCGAGCAGGTCCGCCACCCTCCCCATAACCGGCATCACCACCGTGTAGCCGATCAGATAAGCGGTGATGATCCAGCCGGCCCGCTCGACCGCGGTCGGGGAGAAGGCGCCCTCATAGTCCTGGATGATCGCCGGCAGCAGCGTGGAGACGGCGGTCTGGTTGAGGGCCGCCAGGAAGATGGCGAAACAGATGACCGCCAGGGATATCCAGGCGGCCAGAAATCCCCGGGGGAGGGTCATTTACACCTCTATGAATTCGTCCCTGCCGGGCCCCACGCTTACCATGTTTATGGGTACGCCGGTGTGCGCGGTTATGAAATCGAGATAGTCTCTGGCTGCCTTGGGCAGGTCAGCAAGACGGCGGACGCCACTGATGTCTTCTTTCCATCCCGGCAGGCTTTGCATTACGGGCAGGCAATGATGAAAGATCGACTGGTGTGGCGGAAAATCGACATAATGAGCCCGCTCTCCATTGTGAATATATTCATACATGGTGCAAACCTTGATCTCCTCGAGGCCGGAGAGGACATCGAGTTTGGTGATGGCCAGGCCGGTGAGTCCGTTCAGGCGTACCGCATAATCGAGGATGACAAGGTCAGGCCAGCCGCAGCGGCGCTTGCGGCCGGTAGTGGTGCCAAATTCCCCGCCCTTGCTCACAAAGTGCTCGCTCAGGCTGCCGGACAGCTCGGTGGGGAAGGGGCCCTCTCCCACCCTCGTGGTATAAGCCTTGCAGACTCCCAGCACTTCGTCGATCGCGGTGGGTCCCACCCCGGCGCCCACGCAGGCCGCACCGGCGATGGGATTGGAAGAGGTCACGAAGGGATAGGTGCCATGGTCGATATCCAGCAGGCATCCCTGGGCGCCCTCGAACAACACCTGCTCGCCGCGTCCCAGAGCCCTGTTGATGATCAGAGAAGTGTCGGCGATATAGGGCGACAGCCGGTCAGCGTATCCGGCGTACTGCTCCATGACCTCGAAGGGATCGACACCGGAGCTGTTATATACCTTTTCCAGAAGGTCGTTCTTCTCCCCGATGGCGGTGTCCAGCTTCTGCCTGAGAATCTTCTTGTCCAGCAGGTCCTGCACCCTGATTCCCAACCGCGCCGCCTTGTCGGTATAGGCGGGGCCGATGCCCCGCTTGGTGGTTCCTATCCGGCGGCGGCCCAGCATGGTCTCATGGGCGGCGTCCAGAAGGATATGGTACGGCATGATCAGGTGGGCGTTGCCGGAGACTTTTAGCTTATCCGTGGATATCCCCCTCGCCTCAACGTGGTTCAGCTCTTCACATAGAACCCGGGGGTCGATGACAACGCCGTTGCCGATAACAGGTGTGACATGGGCGTAGAGAATACCCGAGGGGATGAGGTGAAACTTGAACTCGCCCATCTCGTTGACTATCGTATGGCCGGCGTTGTTGCCACCCTGGAACCGCACCACCATCTGGCTCTGACCGGCCAGATTGTCGATGATGCGACCCTTTCCCTCATCCCCCCACTGGGTTCCGACTACTACTCTTGCTGGCATGAATTATCCTCGTTCCTCGTTCCTGGTTTAGTGCACCATCAGCGTGCGCGCTCAAACCGGCGCATGCCTTGTTTGGGGACAATTTCGGGACACAATACTTAATTCGGTTTCAGTTTCAGTATTGTTCCCGCAAACAGCGTAAAAAATTATTTCAGTCTCTTTAGCGCTGACCGGGCGGCCACGACTCCCGAGGCTGAGGCCTGCACCAGGCCTCGTGTGACCCCGGCGCCGTCGCCGACAGCATACAGGTTTCCGATCTTTGTCTCCAGCTCTGCGGAAAGCTCCATGCGAGCCGAATAGAACTTGACCTCAACCCCGTAAAGCAGGGTGTCCCTGGAATTCACCCCGGGCACCAGGTGGTCCATCGCCTCCAGCATATCCATGATGTCACGCAGATGACGGTAGGGCAGCACGAAAGACAGGTCTCCCGGAGTGCACTTCCTGAGCGTGGGCCTGACCGTGCTGCGCGCCAGCCGTTCCGGAGTTGTGCGCTGTCCGATCTGCAGGTCGCCCAGACGCTGGATAAGTATATCGCCGCCCAGCAGATTTGCCAGCCGGGCAATGGATTTGCCATAGGTTATGGGTTCCTTGAACGGTTCGGTAAAGCGGGTGCTCACCAGCAGAGCGAAGTTGGTGTTGCCCGATTCCCGATCTGAATAGCTGTGTCCGTTGACGGTGATGACTTCGCCGTAAGCCTCTTTTGAGACATACCCGTTCGGATTCATGCAGAAGGTGCGGACCTCATCCTCGAAGCTCCGGGAGAAATGCACCAGCTTCGATTCATGCATGACGCTGGTCAGCGGGTCCATGATGACGGCGGGCACTTCTACCCTCAGGCCGATGTCAACGGCGTTGTTTTCCATGCTGATGCCGAGGTCGAGCGCCTCCTGTACCATCCACTCCGATCCTTCGCGGCCAGGGGCGGCGATGACCGCTTTCGCCTGGATCTTATCGCCCCCCTTCAGCTCAACCCCGGTAACCTTGCCGTCCGGCGACACCTGAAGTTTATTGACAGTAGTGCGGGTGGCCACCTGTACCTTGCCGTTGAGATCGCTGCGCATGGCCTGTAATACCAGGGGACAGCGGTCGGTTCCCATGTGCCGGATGGGAGCGGGGACAAGCCTGAGGCCAAACTGCATGGCCTGCTGGGCGATCTCTTCGACCTTGTCATGGTCGGCGCCGTGGACACGCCCGGGGGCGCCGTATTCAACATAGATGCCGTCAACGTACTGGATCAGCTTCTTGAGCTCTTCGCGGCCGACATATTCAGCCAGCCAGCCGCCCACCTCAGGCGAGAGCGTAAGTTTTCCGTCGCTGAATGCGCCGGCGCCGCCCCAGCCGCAGGTGATCGAGCACGGCCGGCAGCCGATCTCGCATCCTACCAGCCCTTCGCCGCGCACCGGGCAGCGTCTCTTCTCCATTTCGTAGCCCTTTTCCAGCAGCAGGACGCTGAGGTCGTCTTTGCGGGTGAGCTCAAGCGCGGCGAAGATGCCAGCCGGGCCGGCGCCAACGATAATTACGTCATACGATGACTTCCAGGGCTTTGTTTTTGGTGAGGCCACGAAGGTATTTTACAGTTTCTGGCCTCTGCTTCCCATCCGGCCTCCCGGTGGGTCCTGTCTCAGGAACCTCCCCGCAACCTCGCTTGCAGACGGGTCAGCACATCCCCGTAGTGAACTATCACGCCAGAACAGAGTTCCCTGCTCTGGATCTCCTGATACTGCGCCGCCAGCCGGGCCTGTTGTTCCGCGGATAGCGCCTCGTCCGCCATGGGAAAGCAGGTATCGTCTTCTTTCCTGATGTGAGCCGGCAGCACCCGCACGAACACCTGCACGGCAGCATGGATATCTTCCGCGGTTCGCGCCGCGCAGGCATACGAGAAGTCTTCCCATAGCTCGGCGATCTTTCTCACCAGCCTGCGCATCGCCTTGTGCTCTTCCTTCAGGTCCCGCACCAGGCCGCTCTCCGTATCGATCCCCGCCTCTCCCATGGCCGGGAAAAAATGGGACTCTTCCAGTCCATGATGGCATTCGTCGGCAAAGACTCGTAGGAAATCAACGATCTCGGGGAAGATATCCTCGTCCAGCTCCTGCTGCCTGATCAGCGAGAGAGCGGCATTTTCCAGCACCGGGACAATTCCTTCAATCACCCGGTGCTCCTGTTTCATTATCTCGGTGACTTTCACGGTTTTGTTCTTATACCGGTCAGGCTCTTCATGGCCGGCATCGCCTTTTCAGCCGGCCCATAGGATGACGGCGGTAGCGATAAAGTTGATGTCAGCCGGCCGGCAGCTGCAGCCGCGCGAGCTCAGAGGTAAATAGCTATGCCTTCAGGTCGGCGATAAGCTGATCGACCGGCATCGCCGGCAGCGTCTGCACCTGCACGGATCCGCGTGAGCCGATCTCGACCGACATTCTCACTATCGTGTCGTTGTCCGGCGCTTCCAGCACGTTCACGAAATCGTATTTCCCCAACACCGCGTACTGAGCCAGCACTTTCACACCCATGCCCTCCAGATCCTTGTTTACCTCCTTGATGCGCTCCGGATTGTTTTTAAGAGTCTTGCTTCCTTCCTCTGTCAGCTTGCTGAGTGCGATGTAGACCGGCATATCTTCTCCTTTCAGTCAGGTTGCGCGGGAATGATGAACTGGCGCTCTGTCTTTTCGTTACTACCCTAAACATCAGCGTTGTTAACCCTCGTTTCGAGTTTCACGGAGCCGGTTGTCGGGTTATATAACTATTAAAGGGAAACAACTGCGGATTCATGAGATGGAAACGAAGATAATCTGTTTATCGCCGGAAGCCATTTATGGTAACCGGTTTCTCTGAAGGACAAAATGACCGGAAAGCAGCCGATCCTGGAGCTCATCCAGTACACCGACCCTTATTGCACATGGTGCTGGGGATCGGAACCTGTCATGCGGCACATAGAAGAAGTTTATGGCGACCAGGTGCATGTCGCTTTCGTGATGTGCGGACTGGTCCAGGACGCGGCCAGCTTCAGGGACCCGCTCAACAGGATCGGTGGTCCCGGGATGGCCCGGCAGATCGCGGAGCATTGGCGGGAGGCCTCCGCCCGGCATGGCATGCCCGTGGATGCTGACGTCTGGCTGGACCTGGATGGCGAGTTCACGTCCACGTGGCCCGCCAACATCGCCTGCAAGGCAGCGCAGATGCAGGACGAAGAAAAAGCAAATGACTATATCAGGCGCATGCGCGAAGCCGCCGCTGCCGAGCGCAGATTCATTCACCGCCGCGAGGTTCAGGCGGCCCTGGCCCGGGACGCGGGCCTCGATATCGACAGATTTGAAAAGGACATCGACAGCGACGCGGCCGAACAGGCCTTTCGCGCTGATCTGAGGACGTGCCGGGACAAGCATGTGACGGGATACCCCTCCTTCGAGATCAGGAACCAGGAGGGAGAAGAGTTCATGTTCTTCGGCTACCAGCCTTATCCGCGATTCGTAGAGCTGTTTGAGCGCCTGGCTGGATCCCGGCTCCAGGCCAGGGAAATCGTCACCAGCGAAGACAGCATCCTTGACTTCATCCGCCGGCGCGGCAAAGTAGCCTGGAGGGAGGTCGGAGAGGTGTTCTCCCTCTCCAAAAGCCAGGCTGAGGATTGGTTGGGACGTCTGGAGGGAAGAGGATTAATACAGAGGCAGGCGGCCGGGAACGGCTGGTTTTATCTGCCTGCAGGGGACGGCGAGAGCTAGGAGGTTAATGCCATGGACATCAGGTGGGAAACAGATTTCGACGCGGCGCTGGAGAGGGCGCGCCAGGAAGGCAAATTCGTATTTCTCGACTTTTTCAATCCCGGTTGAATCGGCTGCCAGCAGATGGGTGCGGTCACGTACTCAAGCGGAAATGTCATCCGGCTGCTCAACGACGAGGTAGTGCCGGTGCAGCTTCCTTTTGACATCCAGCCCCAGGCGGCCGATTTCAACGTCAAGTGGACGCCGGCCCTGTTTATCGTAGACCCCGACGGCCTCCAGCACGCAAACTCGGTCGGGTTCCTGCCGCCGGAGGAGTTGATCCCCTTCGTGCATCTCGGGCTGGCCAAGGCTTACTTCGATATGGACAAGTTCGAGCAGGCACATTCATATCTGGAGAAAGTGATAGCGGATTACCCCCAGAGCATGTCTGCGCCAGAGGCCGTGTACCTGAGGGGCGTTTCCGAATACAAGATGACCCATTCGGCTGATGGACTGATCCGCGCTTATGATGTGCTCAGGGAGAAATATCCTTCCAGCGAGTGGGCCAGGAGAGCCGAACCTTACAGGCTGCTGAAGGCGGCGTAGCAGCCTTAAAGCTCTCGGCGCCCCATGAGGGCGCGGCTGACGGTCGCTTCGTCGGCATATTCCAGATCGGCGCCAACCGGCAGGCCGCTTGCCAGCCGGGTGACGCGCAGCTTGTCCCGGAGCAGATCGGCGATATACAGGGCTGTTGACTCACCGGAGGTGTTGGGGTTGGTGGCGAGAATAACCTCGGCGACATCCCCTGTTTGAACCCTCTCCACCAGTTCCTTGATCCTGAGATGCTCGGGATCGATTCCATCCAGGGGCGAGAGCGAGCCGCCCAGGACATGGTACAGGCCGCGGTATTCGCCGCCTTTCTCGATGGGGATGATGTCGCTGGGTTCCTCCACCACGCAGATCAAGGCGTCATCGCGACGGGCATCGCGGCAGAAAACGCAGAGCTCTTCCTCGGTGAAGTTGAAGCACCGGCGGCAGAAGCTGATCTTGTCCTTGACGTCGATGATTGCCGCTGCCAGCGCCGCCGCATCATCGCGAGGACGCCCCAGCAGATAGAAAGCTAGGCGCTGGGCCGAGCGCCGGCCGATGCCGGGCAGCTTTGACAGTTCGGTTATTAATTGTTCGACGGGGGCGGGAAACATGAATTAAATCTGTCTGGCTAATGTCATCCTGAGCGAGGAAGGATCTCTCGTTGACCGGATGCTTCAGGCCCGCGGCCGGCTGAGAGATGACAACAGGGCGCCTTTTACATCATTCCCGGGATGTTGAGACCGCCGGTCAGTCCGCTCATCTTGCTGGAAGCCAGCTCCTGGGCAGAGCGCAGGGCCTCGTTGACCGCCGCCAGCACCATGTCTTCCAGCATCTCAACATCATCAGGGTCCACTGCGCCGGGGTCGATCTTGATGGAGGTGACCCGCAGGTCACCGGTGACCTTGACCGTCACCATGCCGCCGCCGGCGCTGGCCTCGACCTCTTCGCCGGCCAGCTCCTCCTGGGCCTTCGCCATCTGCTTCTGCATCTCTTGAACCTGCTTCATCATTTTGTTGTAGTTCATCTGCATAAAAGCTCCTTTTGAAGTTTCAGTTTTTGTATCGGGCCAGGTATGACAAGAAGCGCTGCCCGAGGCAGCAGGAAATTTTACCCGAATTCACAAATCTGTTTTTATATCTCCTCGGCGCTGAACTCCTCTTTTATCATGGTGATTACGTCTTCGGTGGTCGGTACTCCGCCGGCGTCCCGGGGAGAAGGCTCGGCTGCCGCCGCTTTACTTACCACGCAGCTGATTCCGATCTCTTTGCCGGTTATTTCTTCCAGCACTCCGGAGAGGACCGCGATGTTGTCCGGTTTTTCCACATGAGACTTTTGAAATTCCGACCCGCCGGAAAAGCTGATGGTCAAGTGATCGCCTTCAAGCTGAAGCGGCCTTCCTTCTTTAAGCACGGAATAAAGAGGGATTTTCCGTTTTTTTACCTGGTCCAGGATAACGCTCCAGGCGCGCGCGATCCTGTCCAGGGATAGCTCGATTTCCGCCGCGCCTCCGGCCGGGGTCCCGTCCGGATCCGGCAATCCGTCCGGGGACGCCGGGGGCTCCGGCGCCTGGCTCCGGTCCGGAGCCAAGCCGGCCGTTATTTCCCCGGCGGGCCGGTTCTCTTTTGCCGGATTGCCGGCCTGATAATTTTCTGGAGCTTCCCGGGCCCCGGCTTTCGACGTCCGGGTTGGTGTCGGGGGCGGTGCGCCAGCGACCCGCAGCCTCTCCTCCAGCTGCTCGATGCGATGGATCAGGGATTTAGTGGAGGTGTCGATCTGGGGCCTCGCCATCCGGATGAAAGCCAGCTCTACCTGCAGGCGGGGATCGCCACCCTGCTTGATCCCGCCCGCGGCCTCCAGCAGCAGCTCCACGAACCTGAACACCTGCGCTGGCGGCATCCGCCGCGCCTGTCCCTTCAGGCGCTGCAGCTCCTCCCCGGAAAGGTTGACGATATCCGCCTGCGCCTCGTCGAGCTGCTGCAACAGGAAGATATGCCGCAGGTGGCCGATGAGCTCCTGCGCGAACCGGCCGAACTCCCGGCCGCTCCCGGCAAGCCTGTCTATGAAAAGCAGCGCCCCGGCGGCATCACCGTCGGCGACTATATCGACGGCCTCGAAAAGCAGCTCCGTTTCGACTGCCCCCAGTAATGACATGACATCCGCGAGCGAGACTTTTTTTTCACAAAAAGTCGCCAGCTGATCGAGGGCGCCGATGGCGTCGCGGAAAGCGCCCCCGGAGCTGCGGGCGATCGCCGCCAGGCCCGCATCGTCTATCTCTATCTCCTCTGCCGCGGCCACGCGCCTGAGCACCTTGAGGATCAGGCCCGCATCCGGACGGCGAAACTCAAACCGTTGACACCTGGACTGTATCGTGGGCAACACCTTGTGCGCCTCAGTGGTGCACAGCACGAAGATGACATGGGGCGGCGGCTCCTCCAGCACCTTCAAAAAGGCATTGGACGCTTCCTTGGTGAGCATGTGCGCCTCATCCAGGATATACACCCGGTATTTGCCGTCCACGGCAGCGAAGGCTACCCGGTCGCGGATGTCGCGGATGTCGTCGATGCCGCGGTTGCTGGCGGCGTCCATCTCAATGACGTCCAGCGACGAGCCGGCGCCGATGGCACCGCAGCTCTCGCATTTGCCGCAGGGCATGGCGGTAGGGCCATCAACGCAATTGAGAGACTTGGCCAGCAGCTTGGCGGTGGAAGTCTTTCCCGTCCCCCGGGAGCCCGCGAACAGGTAGGCATGGCTCACCTTGCCGGTGGATATGGCTCCCACCAGAGTACGTGTGACATGCTCCTGGCCTTCGACCTCCTCGAAAGTAGCCGGCCGGTATTTGCGGTAAAGAGAAATGTGATTCATCAGATACTGAATTTCCGGATACTGGATGGGTTTATCCGGAATCCACCATCCAGCATCTGCTTTATGACCGTGCACCCACCGTTGAAACGGGTCTCCGGGTGTGCGCCAGACAGACGGCTCCGGCCAGGCAGCCCCGCGGCACATGAAAGAGATCGCTTACCGCTGCTTCCTTCCGGACCTGACGGGGTTCACGACGTTCCATTGCGCAGGACCTGGCCTTCAGCACCGCCGGCAAGGCCACTAAACCCCGCAGACCGGCCCCGAAGGTGGGAATTGATGCCCCGCTATAGCGGATTGCGGGTTCAGGGCACCGCTAGCTCCCCGCCTAGCACGGTCAATAGTATCTTAGTAAAAAAGAGAGGGAGTTAACAGCAGTGATTCAGGCGCTAATCTCATCGGCCGGCTCTTCAACATCTTCTTCGGCCCATGTCTTCGCCAGCCGCTCCAGATCCGTCATCACCTGCTTCAGATCCTGCACCCGTTCGGTAAGTCCGTAAGTGACGGCGGGCGGCACAGTCGGTTTGTAATGGCGGAAGACAAATCCCTTTGCTTCCAGGCTCCGCAGTCTCTCGGTCAGGACCCGCGAGGAGATACCATCGATTTTCCGGCGCAGGACGCCAAAGCGGACCGGACCATCCTCGTTCAGAACGCAGAGAATATGCAGCGTCCAGGGGCGGGCCAGGACCTCCAGCAGTTCATGCAGCACGTGGCAGGGCTTTTCCCGGTTTGCGTTCTCCTTCATTAAAATCTCCTGTTTGAGAACATCATTATTTCAGGTAATTATAATGACCCTTTTTTACTTTGGCAACTTTGTAGTCACTTAGTTCCTTTTTTTTAATATTGGTAACTACCCAGTTCCTACTTTACTAATGCAAGTATATCGATTAAGATTTGTTCTATAACTCCTACAACTTGTAGGTATTTGATGAAAGTAGGTCCTGTAGTGGATCAGCCGATGAGGGGGCGGGGGCGCAATTATTGTGCAGAACATCAAAAACATCAGGTGATTGAGTCAGATTGATCCTCGAACACCCTCCTGTCCTGACAGCCCGTTTCTGGTAGCGGCTGCCGGGTCATATCTGCCGGTCTGGGTCAGTGGCCCCTCCTCGGAGGGGCCACGCTTCTTTTCGCAAAACATTCGTCCGGATGCGGGATGCAGGCTTAAGAAATAACGACAGGCGACAGGCCATGCCAGTGGAAAGGCCATAATCGAGTAGAGGGGTGCCTCGCGGCTACCCCCCTCTCACACCACCGGGCATACGTTCTACGTACC
>JACUUL010000075.1 GCA_014859345.1 Thermoleophilia bacterium | reverse complement strand
TCCTGCCTGATTGTATCCACGG
The DNA here is from genome assembly GCA_014859345.1 of Thermoleophilia bacterium. Taxonomy (GTDB): domain Bacteria; phylum Actinomycetota; class Thermoleophilia; order BMS3ABIN01; family BMS3ABIN01; genus Kmv30. Next base: position 4,814 of record JACUUL010000075.1, on the reverse strand, counting down.
CTTACCAGTTTTGAGCTGTGCAGGGGTACTGAGGTTAGGTTAACCCTTTCACAGTTTTCAGTCAAATCCGCCATGGCCTCCAGAGAAAGATCGGCCATGAAGGAGGCCAGCCGGCGCTGTCCTGAATATTTGAGCCTGTGAACCAGGCTCCGGGCGGGCCCATCGAAACAGAACGCGGCCCGGGCGCGGTCAAACTGAAGCTCGCGGCCGCGGCATTCGGGACAATCCGGCATCGAGGCCGGCAGGGGGCGGCCGCAACGGCGGCAAATGGCAGGCCCTATGGGTCTGAGCTGCTCCGCGCATTCATCGCACAGCCAGTTTCCGGCCCTACCGCAATGAGCGCAGCGCAGGGGAAACAGGATGGAGAGAAGTTCCGTGAGGATGCCCGGCTGGGGCAGATTCTGAAGATTGCCGGCCATGGCTGCTTTGGATGCTCTACTGCACGTGGCTATCGGCCTCAATAACGGTGAAGGGCTCCAGGCGTACTTCTTCGTCAAGAACACTGCCGGCGCCGATAACGCAGCGGTCGCCGATGACTACGCCGTCGCTGATGCGCACATCGTCGCGCAGGTAGGCTCCCCGGCCGATTATTCCTCCCAGCACCTTGGCTCCGGCGCCCGTCTGGGTCGCCCGCCACTTGATGACTCCCTCCAGGGCAGCGTCGCCCTCGATGACGCTGTGATCGCCTATAACCAGTGGCCCGGTCAGACTGGCGTTCTCTCCCACCCGGCAGTGATCTCCCAGCAGGATCGGGGGTCTCAGGGTGGCCGAATCGGCGATCGTGGTTCCCTCTCCCACATAGATTCCCGGCGAGATCTCCTTGCCGGGGATTTCCACATTAACCTTGCCGGTGAGCGCGTCGAAGTTGCCGATCCTGTATTGCTCCAGGCTGCCCACATCATTCCAGTAGCCATCGATCTCGAATCCGAAAAAGGGGATGTCCTTGCTGATGAAATCGCGGAAAAGCTGTTTGCCGAAGTCGTAGAAGGTGTCCTTGGGAATGTAGTCGAAAATAGCGGGCTCGAAGACGTATATTCCGCAATTGCATAGGTTGCTCAGTTCCTCGCCAGGGGCTGGTTTTTCCTGAAAGCCGAGGATGCGCCCGTCTTTGTCCCGTACGACCACCCCGAAGCGGCTGGGATCATCGACCTGTTTCAAAGCGAGGGTGGCTATCCCGCCCGCCTCGCGATGCTGAGCCAGCAACCGGGTAAGATCCATGTCGGTAAGCGCGTCGCCGCTGATCACGAGAAAGGTGTCGTCTTCGAGATAGCGTTGCACGCATTTGACGCCGCCAGCGGTTCCCATCAGCTCGGGCTCCAGCGAGTACCGCAGATCGATACCCACCCGCTGGCCCCGGCCGAAGTAGTTTGTGATGGCGTGCGGATGATAGTGCAGATTGGCGACCGCCTCGTGGTAGCCGTGCTGCTTGATCAGGCGCAGGATATGGTACAAGACCGGCCGGTTCACGATAGGCGCCATCGGTTTCGATATCGAACCGGTAAGCGGCATCAGGCGCGTGCCGAGGCCGGCTGCCAGTACCATTGCTTTCAAGCTACTTGCCTTTCTTAATGCCGGCGAGACTCTCTATGTAAGGCTCGCGGTGCACGCCGGCCTCAGTGATAATAGCGGTAACGTTCTGGTGCGGCGTCACGTCGAATGCGGGATTTCGTACGGCGATGCCGTCAGGTGCCACCTGATGATCCCCTATGTGCGTGACTTCGCAGATCTCCCGTTCTTCTATGGGGATCCGGGATCCGTCCGCCAGGCTTAAATCGACCGTGGAGGTGGGCGCCGCCACGTAGAAGGGGACGCCGTGTTCCCTTGCCAGGACCGAAACGGTGTATGTCCCTATCTTGTTGGCGACGTCCCCGTTGGCGGCGATGCGGTCCGAGCCGACGACCACCGCGTCGATCTCGCCCTTTTTAAAGAAATAACCGGACATGTTGTCAGTGATTATGGAGCAGGGAATTCCTTCCTTCTGGAGCTCCCAGGCGGTAAGCCGGGCGCCCTGCAAAAAAGGACGCGTCTCATCGGCAAATACATGGATGGTCGGATCGCGCTGAAAAACCGATCGAATCACACCAAGCGCGGTGCCGTAACCGGCGGTGGCCAGAGCGCCGGCGTTGCAATGGGTAAGGATCCGGGCGCCCGGCGGGAAGAGCGGGGCCGCATGCTCGCCCATGGCCATGCACATGGCGATATCCTCTTCCAGGATCTCCTGGGAGCGCTTTTTCAGCGCGGCCCGGATGTCGTCAGGATCACCCGGCTGGCCCCATATCTCCTGCTGCTGCTGAAGAGCCCAGCCCAGGTTGTAAGCGGTAGGACGGGTAGCGAACAGGCCTTTGGATGCCGCCTCGAGATCCTTTTTCAGTTCCTCGTAGCTGGTGGCGGATGACTGCATGGCGGCCAGGGCTATGCCCATGGCCGTAGCCACGCCGATGGCAGGGGCGCCCCGGATGACCATCTTCCTGATAGAGTCGCCCACTTCCTGCCAGGTTGCGTGGTGGATATACTCTTCCAGCAGAGGCAGGACGCGCTGGTCGATCATGACGACCTCGTCCCCCCGCCACTCTATGGTCTTGACCGTGTAACTCATGGTTTTGGTACCTTCAATTTATAGTTTCTTGCTTTCGGTTTCCGGTTGCAACTGCCGTGGCAGGTCCAGGGTCACTTGCCAGGTCGCCTGTCAATAGAACCGGGTTCTACGTGCCTTCGTTCCAGGAAGCCAGGTATTTCTCCTGCTCCGGCGTAAGCTTGTCGATCTCGATGCCCATGGTCTGGAGCTTGAGCTCCGCGATCTGCTCGTCGATATCCTTGGGGACCGAGTAGACCCGGTTCACGAGTTCCCGATGATGGGTGACGATGAATTCCGCGGCCAGCGCCTGATTGGCGAAACTCATGTCCATGACCTGGGCCGGATGGCCCTCGGCGGCGGCCAGGTTCACCAGCCGGCCTTCCGCCAGCAGGAAGAGGACCCGGCCTTCCGGCAGCGTGTATTCTTCCATGAAATCGCGGACAGTGCGGTGGGAAGTGGACATTTTCTGAAGCGCCGGGATGTCGATCTCCACGTTAAAGTGGCCGGTGTTGCAGATGATGGCGCCGTCTTTCATCGCCTCCATGTGCTCGCTGCGAATGACGTGCTTGTCTCCCGTGGCGGTGACGAACAGGTCGCCGTATCCGGCTGCCCTGGCCATGGTGGTCACCTGATAGCCGTCCATGACCGCCTCCAGAGCCCTGAGCGGATCGACCTCGATGACGGTTACCCGGGCGCCCATGCCCGCTGCCCTCATGGCCACGCCCCTGCCGCACCAGCCATAGCCGGCCACAACCACGTCCAGGCCGGCCAGCAGCATATTGGTAGCCCTGATGATGCCGTCGATGGTGGACTGGCCGGTGCCGTAACGGTTGTCGAAGAGATGCTTGGTGTTGGCTTCGTTGACCGCCACTACCGGGAATTTGAGCACCCCGTCCGCGGCCATGCTGTTCAGGCGGATGACGCCGGTGGTGGTCTCCTCGGTGCCCCCCAGGATCTCGGGTATCTGGTCCTGCCGCTCGGCGTGCAGCACGCCGATGACATCGGCGCCGTCATCCATGGTCACTTGTGGATGGTGGTCAACGGCGGCGGTGATGTGCCTGTAATAGGTGTCATTGTCCTCGCCCTTGATGGCGAAGGTGCTGATGCCATAGTGCTTGACCAGAGCCGCGGCCACGTCGTCCTGGGTGCTTAGGGGATTCGAAGCGCACAGTACTACGTCAGCCCCGCCGGCCTTGAGCGTGCGGGCCAGGTTGGCGGTCTCCGTGGTCACATGAAGGCAGGCGGAGAGCCGGATTCCCTCAAGCGGCCTCTCCTTCTCGAAGCGCTCCCTGATAGAGGCCAGCACTTTCATGCGCTTGTCGATAAGCTCGATTTTAAGCTTGCCTTTATCGGCCAGATCCAGATCCTTGACGTCATGGGTTACAACTTCAGGCACGTTCAATCTCCTTTTTATGTTCTTTTTTCAGAGGGATGAAAAACAGGCGAGGCCAGACCTCCGATAACCACCCTGCGGTGCGGTAAGTATACTAAAAGCGGGCGTTGTCCGGTAGAAGCGGAGTTTATCGCCAGGTTTCCGCAAGACCATGCTGGGTGGGAGCGTAACAGCCTCCTGGGTGACTATTTTATGCAGAGGGAAGCCTGAATAATGCAGAGGGAAGCCTCAATAGTTGAAGCCAGGGCTGGTCCCGTGCCCGCATTGCCCATCAGGTAGTCGATGGAGAGATGCCGGTTGTAATAGTCGCCCAGCTGGCCCAATAGACTCTCTGTATTGACCAGGCAAGAGCGGGAACCAGGTGGTGGCTTGAGCGGTGTTGGAGAGCCCCGCCTCCTGTCAGGATGCGTCCCTGCTCTTGAGGGCAAAGTAATAAGCAGTGCCGGCCTCAATCCCGGTGATGGTAGCTGTCTCCGGCTCGCCGGGGCTCCGGGAAAGAAGGGACGATCTATCCTCTCGTTTTATCCCCGCTTACCAACGGACGCTTCGAGGCTCAAATAGTATCTCAATCAAGTATAGCGATCCGACCGCGAGAGCGAGAACAGCAAAGAAGAGTGTCCACGCAGCAAATCGCCGGCGAATCCTGTTTTTCAGAATAGCCACCTGGTACAACAAAAAAAGACCGACGCCAATGCCGCCCTCAATACCAAACCAGAATTTGTATTCGCCGGGAATTAGTAGATACAATGCCAGGGCAATGCCCCAATATCCCGCTCCCAGCCCAGAGAGGATACAGCTGGCCGGGAAAATCTGGACACTCCAATAAGTGATAAAGCTGCTCTAAAA
>JACUUL010000074.1 GCA_014859345.1 Thermoleophilia bacterium | reverse complement strand
CACGGCCCGTAAAGGACTTGCACCTCCTAGAGCAGCGCCATGCCTGGCGCACAAGTAAGGGCCCGCGCGAGCGGGCCCTGAACCACACATTCCTTTATTGTTCCTTACTCCTCCCAGTCCACTTCGGTCCAGGCGGCCAGCCTCACCACCGTCCATGCCAGGAACGGCGGATCCGCGAGGAAGTCCGAAGTCATGTTGAACACGAAGTTGCCGCTTCCTCCCTGCTCTTCCGTAATTCCCTTGGCCCACACCGGACCGGTGAAGCTGCCCTGCCCGCCGCCATGCACTGTCAGGGGGCCGTCAGGACAATATATAAAGCCATGAAGATTACCTATCTGGGTTCCGGTCATCTTGATGCTGCCGTTCCTGACAACGATGAAGGCTTTTCCGCCGGAATATCCGGCAGGAGACCATTTGAAGCCCAGCTCGACCAGGTTGTCCTCAGGATTGCCATCGAAGTATTCCACGTATACAACGATATTGCCTGCACGGCTGGGCAGCATGTTCTGCTTTATTGTCAATTTGCCCGGAGCGGGTTCACGATAAAAGCCATCCGTCTGGGCCATCCCCTTAAGAGACAGGAGCTGAGAGGTGGTAAGCCCGCCGGTATCGAAGGAGCTGACGAGATCCGCGGGCGAGAATGTATTGCCGGCGGGCCCCCTCGAATCCCGGTCATTATCGTACTGCGGGGAAGCGAAGTAACCGCTCGGGCTCCCGGATTCCGTGTAGATCTGGCTGTTTGAGTTGCCAGTCTTGGCGTAGATCGCGCCGGTCGCGAACACCCCAGCGGCACCATCGCCGCTGATGAGATCATCGCCCGACACGGTAAGCTTTTCCCTTCCCCAGAAATCGCCTTTGACATACAGACTCTGGCCGATGACGGCGGGATTACCGTTAAAGACGGCATCGCCATTGATAAATAGCGTAACCGGATATTTGCTGGCCTGCACTTTTACTCTTTGCCTGAGCAGCCTGTAGCCATCTCCGGACCACCCCTTGGCGCTGATTAAGAGATAGGCCGGGATGTCTGGCCTGGTGATATCCAGCCCGCAGCCGCTACACGGATCCCCATGCTTAGTGACCGTTTCAACCCAGACCAGGTATTCCTCATTGCCGATCTTCATGACAATACCTGCCTGTTTATCACAATTTGGCGACTCCATAAGACAGCCATACCCTTCAGCGCTTTCGTCTGGCCGCCGCTGCATCAACTGGGTGTCGGTAGCCGCGTAGTTGAGAATGTCGATCGCGTTCTCGATCCCGCCTTCCGCGTAATAAAAAGCCTGGCCTCCCATGTAGTCCGCGGACGTCATCCGGTTTTCCCTCGACGCCAGGAAATACATGCCGCCGCCCAGCATCATCAGCACGGCAGACAGAACAACCACCGTCACCATGGCAATACCTGCTTCTTCCCTGATTTTTCTCATCTGTGGCATCAAGCACCTCCGGCAGTGTTGCGGTTCCTCAGCCAGGCCTGGCCGAAAAATTCATGTTCGGAGCCTTCTCCGGATTTCAACTTAAGAACAATGTCCGCGCGCGATATTTTTGCCAGAGGATTTGTCGCGACTGCGCAGGTCGTCAGTTCCCCCAGCTCGACCAGGCCGTCGTTGTTCGCGTCGCACCGGTAATCGTTGCCGTAATATTCAAACTGCGCGAGGCGAACATTGTTAACCATTGTTACCTCCGGCCCGCCTCCGGAGCTCCTCCATATGGTTCCGCCTTCGCCGTCGTATCCGTAAGTGATCATCTGTTTGCCTGTTCCGTCGTGGAAATCTACTTCAAAAGATATCTGGCCGGCCTCAGCCTCAGTCACGATTGACGCCTGTTTGATCTCCCGAACCATGCGGTTAAGACCCATCCTGGCATTTTCCGTGACATCAGCCGCGTCCTGGGCGGTTCGCCAGTAACTGCTTGCTCCCCAGAGAAAGCTGAAAATGGCCGCCATGACTACTGACAGCAGCAATATTGCAATCAGGAGCTCGATCATGGTAAAACCGTGCTCCCGGTTGGCGTTCGCCCTTCCGGGATTTGATGTCAATCTCCTGGCCAATCTGCTACCCTTGGCTGATATCCAGTTGGAATTTGCCCAGCTGCAACCTCTGCGATCCGAGCTCCATCATCATGGACGCATCTCCGTTGTTGCCATTCCGATTGACCTGCGTGCCCACTCTCAGCGATATGGTCAACAGGCCTTCTTCCAAATATACAGATGGATTCCCATTTTCAATGGGAGTTGCGTCGCCGATCTCGCTGGCGGTCTTGCTTTTGAATTCGGCCAGCAGCAGTTTCTGCAGCGAGTACTCTTTTTTGTCGATGTTGATGTTTTGCAGAGGGTTGGCCGAATCTATACGATAATAATCGTAGCAATCGTAGCCGCTGCAGCCTGTCCTGTCAGCGTTAAACAGATAGATGTCCGCGGAATAATCCACAACATTCGTGCCGCCTACCGTCAGGGCGTTGGCCGATGAATTGACCGTGGCCTTGAAGTTCTTTATTTGTATTAAGCCGTAGGCAGGCGCCGCCGGAGGATTGGAGCCCTGAGGGAGCAAAGGAATCATTTGAATGTCCTCGAAATCCACTTCGCCCACGGCTCTGGTCTCATTGGCCTTTTGCAGCAGGTAAGCGCTGGCCTGGGGCTTGGAACCGCCCCTGATGTCAATCAGTGGATTCGCAATAATCCACGCCTTGACCGGGTCAGCCGGAACCTCACCCGTATCGAGAAGCCCATCAATGGAAACGGTCTCGCCGGTCACGAAAGTGGCGCCCCTTGATTCATTGACCCCGTTAATCGCGACGCCCGCCTCTGCTCTGGCCTGGGCGCCGAGGTGATTGACCGTAAACAGGTCCAGAGGCACCGTTGTGGCTGATGAAGTGACCTGCTTCTGTTCGGGATCCGACGCAGGTGGAGCCTTCACCATGATCCAATCGGTATCGACCCCGATAAAGGGCGCCTCTATCGGAACTCCGAGCAGAAGATCGGCAAGTTCTATCTGGCCGCCTTTTGCCCGGGCTTTTGCTTCGTTCTCGCAGCCGGTCTGGGGGATGACCGCATGCGCTTCTCCGGCATTGGTTTTTAGTTCAATGGAAAGCTCCTGGGTGCTGACCGTCGTGCTGACAAGACCGCCAACAATACTGAAATTACTCCTGGAGTTGGAGTTGCACCCCAGCTCGCCTGATCCGTCGACGGCAGCGCCCCTTACTGTCTGGCCGGTTCCTGAGATCATGGTATCGAGCCGGAAGCTGTTATCGCCCGTGCGATCCAGCCAGCTAGTGGTCACACTGACCGCTACCAGGCTGTTGGGCGGCGTATCGTTTTCGCTCTTGCTGTCGTAGTCCGCCGGAGGAAAAAGCGTAGCGCCCGTGTTTGTCACGAAGCGGGTAACCACGGTAATAGTGATGCCTCGGTCATCCGGTGAAGACTCGACGGTGTATGAGGCATCTTCGGGAGTATACCAGCCACGCCACTCCCGGCCCTGATGATCCGTAAAGTCAGAGGTGCCCAGATTCGGGAAGTAACGATCCAGAAGATCAATCGACGCTTCGCTGCCCGTGTCCGGATTCGAGCTGTAGGGAACGTAGAATACCCGGGAGCGCATCTCCTCGATCTGCTGCTGGGCCACTGATTTGCCTATGGTCTGCATCCTCGTTTGCACGGCTGTCTTAAGCCCGACAGTGAGCGTGCCGGCCACGCTGGCGGAGACCACCATGAACACCATCATCGAAACCAGGATCTCGATGAGGGTTAGGCCGCTTTCATTTCGCAATCTTTTTCCCATTAAAATTCGTATTGGATTAAAGTTCACGGAACGCTCTCCTAGCTTACCTTGACGTTCACCGTTTCACCCTCGACCTCTACGGTCCTGTGCCTCCCAAAACGCTCCTCGATCACCACGTGGCCATCCTCCGATGTCCCGCGGGCTAAGAAATATACATAGCCGTCATCGACAGAGTCACTTTCATCGCTGGATGAGAAATTGACATCCCTGATCCTGACGCCGCCCTCCAGGCTGATGGGCCCTAGAACATCGACCCATGTCCCGTCCCTGTGTCTTTGCAGCATGTAGCTTGTGTCTGAACGGCTGAAATCTATCCGCCAGGTGTTTCCCGTTGATACCGCCCTGGCTTGGGCTTCCCGGATCTGAGTGGTCAACTCCCTGGCCGAGGTCTCCAGGGATTTAATCGAGAAATAATAGCTCAGCGAGCCGAAAGCCATGCTGAGCAAAATGCTCATCAAGGCCACGGTAGCCACCATCTCGACCACCGTGAAGCCATGCTGACGGGACAATCCATGCGGCAAGCCCCCGCTCCCGATCACGCGCCCGCGCCTGTCTTTAGGCAATTTTTGCAGACGCACAGTTTGCGGCCGCACCGGTCGGCCACCGTTTCCGCGAGATGGCATGTCCACATTTGTTTGAGAAGTATTAACCACAGTGCATCGATGCCTTCTAATTAACTATCGGTTACCCGGCCGATTCTCTGAGTGGAACCATATGGCGCAGAAATCATATGTCGCTTGGTAGCGACTTTGAGAACCGAGGCGGGCCTGGGGCCCGCCTCGGTTTTTGATGGGTTTAGATGGCGATCGTCCTCTTTCAGTCGCAACAACCGCCACTTCATCAGCAGCTATTTTCAGTAGGCGCTCCCGAATCTCCATCTCGGTTGCCTATGTGCCAGACCTCTAAACCATCTTCCAAATTGGCATGCGTGCCGTTAAGACAATACTCGTTCCTCCCAGCCACCGCTGGAGTTATTGTCACGTCTCTGCTTTCATTGAAGCCGTTGTCCGTAAGTGCACCCGCATTAAGGCCTTCATACGTTGCGTCGTTCGTGTAGTAGCTTTCTGCAGCCACCGCGGCGTTCCGCAGGTCGCTCTGGATACTGGCGCGGTAGCTTTTCTCGCGCTGACGCAGATACATGGGGATGGCGATGGCAGCCAGGATGGCGATGATGATGATGACCACCAGCAGCTCGATGAGGGTGAAAC
>JACUUL010000031.1 GCA_014859345.1 Thermoleophilia bacterium | reverse complement strand
GCTCACTAGGCCCTCAACCTAGCGCGTCTACCAAATTCCGCCACTCCGACAGGAGAAATGACGATATGGCGGGATTCCCTTGATTTCCATGGAAATCAGGCCATCGACAGAAACAGGCCGTCCCTTGCGGCCACGCAAGGATTATAGGAAAAGTGCCCCGAGTGGGCAAGGAGCGCTCTTTCTGTTTTCTCTCATCAACAAAAAAAGGCCCTCTCGAACGAGAGAGCCTCCGCAGAAACTATTCTGCGGTATTCAGTCGATGATGTTCACGCTCGTGGCCTGGGGCCCCTTGGGACCTTCCCCGGCTTCAAACGACACCTTCTGGCCTTCAGCCAGGGTCTTGAAACCCTCGCCCGTGATCTCAGAGAAGTGTACGAACAGATCGCTGCCGTTCTCGCGCTCGATAAAGCCGAAGCCTTTCTGATCGGAGAACCATTTGACTGTTCCTTCTGGCAAGTTTTTTCCTCCTCTCACCATTCACTGGTAAAAGTACCCGAATCCTGCCTGAGAAGGAAACCAAAGCACCTCAAACCATTTAAAAACCCGCCTTCTAGCGGGCCAACAATAACTATATGCGAACCGGCGACGGAAAGCAAACCGCGGACCTGTATGTGCCGGTCGGAAGGAGCCTCTCCAAATGTATCACAGGTCCGGGCGCATGGAACTCCGGAGCAGGGGGGAGCTCTGCCCTGGCAAGACCGGGAGGATGTTTTCCGGGAGACGGGAATAACCGGACATGTGGAAGATTCCCTGGAACTTCATCGAGCGCATGCGTGCCGACGGCGCCACCGGCCTGGCGGCCATGATCGCCTACAACTTCTTCCTGGTGCTGCCGGCCGTGATGATCTTTCTGGTCTCTATCCTGGTTTTCCTGCCCGTCGATGACATCGTGGGGCAGATAACCGATCAGCTCCGGGACGTCCTGCCGGAGGACGCGCTCAGCGTGCTCACCCGGGTCCTGGAGACTTCCCTGGACCGCGAGCAGGGGTCCTTGACGGTGCTGCTGCTGTCGCTCCTGGGCGCCCTTTTTATCATGAACAGCGGTTACGCCGGGCTCATAACCTCGCTGAACCGCATATACCGGTTCGAAGAGAAACGTCCCTGGCTTAAGGTGAGACTGCGGGCGCTGGTGCTGAGCGTCGTAACCTCAGGCTTGCTGGTGGCTGCCCTGGCCATGGTCATGGTGTCGCCGCTGGCCGTGGATTTTCTGACAGATAACCCTGAAGCGCCGGACGCCGTGGCCCTGTGGCTGTCCCGGCTGCGCTGGCCGGCCATCCTGGCCTTCGCGGTTCTGGGGATCGAAGGCACGTACCGGTACGCTCCCTGCGGCCGGCTGGGATTCAGGCTGGTGAGCCCGGGCGCGCTCCTGGCATCGGGCCTTTGGCTGGCCGGGACGCTCGGATTCGATTTCTATGTCGATAACTTCGGTGCCTATCAGAACATATATGGCGGTCTGGGCGCGGTGATAGTGCTGCTTACATGGTTATGGATCAGCGCCCTGACCTTCCTGACCGGCGCCGAGATAAACATGATGTGGAAGGAGTGGCGCGAGTCGCGACGGGAGGCCGCCCGCGTTTAATGTGGCTCCGGTGCTTGGTATAATTACTAATGCAGGCCGAGCGGCCGCTCCGTTATTTTTACGGCTCCCTTTAGGGCGGAGTGTAAGACGGGGAGACAGGTGATCGTGTTCCCCTTGTCGGAAGACAGGGACCTGAGTGATCGTGTCTCCCTTGCATGTTGACGGAGAGGAAAGTCCGGACACCACAGAGCAGGGTGCTGGGTAACGCCCAGTCGGGGAAACCCGCAGGCAAGTGCCACAGAAAGCAAACCGCCTGCTCGGCGGCGTGGGGCTTCGGTTAACTCCCGGGTTAACCCATTGAGCTCCGCGGCGCTGGCGGGTAAGGGTGAAAGGGTGCGGTAAGAGCGCACCGGAGGCGTGGCGACACGTCTGCCAGGTAAACCCCACCCGGTGCAAGGCCAAATAGGAGGATGCCATCGGGTTGCTCGCCCGGTCCTCGGGTAGGCTGCATTGAGAAGCGCGGCGACGCGCCCTCCCAGATAGATGGCCGCATAGAACAGAATCCGGCTTACGGGCCTGCTAAACCGGAGGCCCCCGTCAAGGGGGCCCCCGGCATTTCATGAAGCCACCGGGCTTTACCGCCGCCCCCGCTTTGGCTTAAAATTGCCTGCAACGCCCATCGATCTACTGCGATATTTCTGACGCTGGCGGGAATATGTACTTGCAAGAGCCCACTTCTGACAACTTACAAGGCTGGAGGCGGTTTGGAGAGGGGATCAGAAAGTAAAAACGCCAACAAGCAGCGAAATACTGGCGGAAAAGAGACCAGGAGCGGGCGGCATCATGCTTCGAGGTGGTACCGCCGTCCCGCGATCGTCGTTTCCCTGGCTCTGCTGATCCTGGCCATCGGCGGTACCGCCGCGGTATTCTTTTACGCCACTTCATCTTCGGCTGACGAGCGGACCGTTGGGGAAACCGCCATGCAAATGGTGCCAGCCGATCCGGAAGAGGCGCCCATTCCGGAAATAACCCCCCTGGCCTCGGCATCCGAACAGGTCGTTGCCGCTATGCCCCTGGAGGAGAAGATCGGCCAGATGATGATGATCGGATTCGAGGGCGGCGGACTGGATGCCGGGGTAAGGGAAGCGATCCAGCAGCGGTACGTGGGCGGCATCATCATCTTTGACCGGAATATCGCCTCCCACGAGCAGGTGGCCGGCATGAACGCGGCCCTCCAGCAGCTGGCCGTTGAGGCCGGACACCGCGCAAAGCTGATGATCGCGCTGGACCAGGAGGGCGGCAAGACCCGCCGGTTCACCGACATCGGCCCGTTCTATTCGCAACCCATGATCGGCGAGATGCACGACGCCGCTCCGGGAGCCGCCCAGCTGCAGGCATCCGCGGCGGCGCGCGATCTCAAGCAGCTCGGCTTCAATACCAACCTGGCTCCCGTGGCCGACGTCAGCGCGGGATGGGGAACCGTCATGGACGTCCGCTCCTTCAGTTACGACGCCGAGTTCACGGCCGAGCTGACAGCCCGGGCGGTCAAGGGCTACAAGAGCGCCTCCTTCATCTCCTGCGCCAAGCATTTTCCGGGTCACGGTTCGGCGGACGGGGATTCGGAGTTAAACCTGCCCACGGTTGAAAGCGATCTGGAGACGATTCAGGGCACCGACCTGCCTCCGTTCGCCGCCGCAATCGAGGTCGGCGTCCCCATGATCATGACGGCCCACCTGGCCGTACCGGCGCTAGACGCAACCGGCACGCCTGCCACGTTATCGAGACCGATCATCACCGATCTTCTCCGGGGAAGCATGGGATTCGAGGGAGTCGTGATCACCGACGACCTGGAGATGGGCGCCATCATGGATAGCTACGGCATCGGGGAAGCCGCGGTGATCTCGGTCATGGCCGGCGCCGACATCGTCATGGTGGCCCATACGCCGGAGCTGCAGCGGGATGCATATGACGCCCTTGTCGAGGCGGTAAAATCCGGCCAGATAAAGGAAAGCGATATCGATAAGTCGGTTGTGCGGATTCTCGACATGAAGAAGAAATACCGGCTGGGACTCGATCCTGCTTCGGACTCCCAAGCGGAGTGACAAAGCCGTCGCCGATCTCGCCGTGATCATGTGTCCGGCTACATCCGGACAAGCGACAAAACGGTCAGGCTCGATCAGGACGCGTCGCTACCAGCTCTTCCCGCCGCCATCGATTCGCTCGACCCTGGCGCCTTGCTTGCGCAGGATGAATGTGGTGCCGGCGGAGTCGCTGGCCTCTATGCTCATCTCGTAGCCGGTTTCATCTCCCCGTTCCACCACGACCCTGCGGCTCAGCCTCGGGTCGGCCGCTGCCAGCTCGCCGCTCGAGGCGGCGTAGGTCCGGTTAGCCTGAAAATAGGCTTCCTGTGCCGACTGGGCGTTCCTGAGCTGGGTTTGGGCGGCAACCCGGGCGGCGCGGTCTTCAGGGGCCTCTGCCGGCGCGGCTGAGCCCGGGGCGCCGTTCGCGTCTTCGCCGCCGGCGTCATCCCCGCCGCAGGAAAGAGCCGCCAGTGCGAGGGCTATCGTTGCCGCCAGAGTAATTGTCCTGCAGGGGGTTTTCATAAAATCTCGCGACCTCTTCCCTTTCCTTGATTGAAGGGAATCTGTCTAAAAATTCGACGCCGGCATTATCAGGCCTTTGCTTTTGCCATAAAGAAAAACAGGGATAAAAAATCATACTTTAGTACGATGCAGACCGTATGAATACGGGATATCATCTTGTATTTAGGGACTCCGGTATGAGCTTCCGGATATCGGGAGCGCCGTTTCCTACCGTGCGGCTTGCCGGAGTCCCTTCCCAGGCTTTACCTGGCCGGTGCCTGTATGTTTTTTGGCGCCGGAATGGATGGCACGAAAAAAGGCGCCAGTTCAGACGGGGGAAAAGGAGGAGATCAGGAACCCTGCTTCTCGTTAAAGCAGGTTTTCGCGGCCGTTTCAGGCCGCCCGCTTCAGGCAAGAGTGGATCACGGCTTCATCAGCCCCGGCTTGCCTCCGGCCTCCGGCTCCTTCTCATGGACGGCACGGTCCAGCCACATGATGAGGATGACCAGCAGCGCGGCAAATACCAGGGCCACCAGCAAAGGCCGGGTGCCGATGACTTCGGGGATGCTTACGCTGCCGTAGTTAAGCGGGTCGATCAGCAAGGAACGGACCCAGTCCCAGGCCAGCGACAGGGTCAAAGCTCCGGCCAAACCGCCAAGCACGGTGATGGCGGCGTCGCTTTTGCCCTCGGCCATGGCCACCAGCGCCGTGCCGGGACAGTATCCTGCCAGCGCCCAGCCGGCGCCGAAGATAAGGCCGCCTACGACGATTCCCAGCAGGTAGAACGGAGCGATGCCGATGTTGGCGACAGCCGTCGCGTCCACGATATACATGCCCACCGAACCTACGGCGATAGCCAGGAACAGGAACTTCATTATGGTGAGATCCTTCAGGCGCAGCATATTCACTATCATCTCGTAGCTCGAGGCGCCCACCCGCTGCAGGATGGCGCCAAAGGCTATGCCGGTGAGCAGGCCGATAATCAGGGCGCGGGCGTCAGTGCCGCCGACGGCGCCCGGAAAGGATTCGCTGACCGCCTGAGCCAGAACATGCGTCGCGGCGATGATATAAGCGGTCATGGTCATGATGGCTTCCTCCGGTAAATAAGCCTGGCGGTAATGATTCCTGAGACCAGGATGGTGATGGAAAAGACAATACCCGCGACTGCCAGCATGGCCGACCCGCTCAGTACCAGGCCGCTGGTGCAGCCGCCGGCGATGCGGGCCCCCAGCAGCAGCAGAAATCCACCCGCGAAGGCGGCAGCGAAGCGTCTGGGCCTGCTGCTTCCGAAACGGCTGCGCCATAGACGGGGAACCGAGCGCCGGTTCAGGCCGCCTCGCAGCAGGGCCGCCAGAAAGCCTCCGATCACCATGCCCAGGGCCAGCATGAGCAGCCAGTCGGCTCCAGCCGGGAACTGGCTGAGATAAGCGTTGCTTTCGTAGAGGCCGGATCCGAATACCCTGAGAAGGACATTGGGCACGACCACATAGTTGCGGGAAACTCCCAAAGAAGCATAAGTCGCAACCGCGAAGGTATTGAGCAGTCCCAGGAGGATGCCTCCCAGGATCCAGTTCATCCGCCAGTTGCCGGATCTGCGCGAAGATCGGGTGTCAACTCTCTGGCTGTTCATCAGGCTGTCTTGCGCTCGGGCGCTTTCAGAGCTTCAAAGATAGCTTCAGTGAAATCCGGGATATCCTCGACCTTCCGGGAGGTGATGATATTCCGGTCGGCGGCCACCGGCTCGCTGACGAAGTTGGCTCCTGCCTCCTTGAGTTCCGGAACCACCGAATGATAACTGGTCGCGGTCCTGCCCTTGAGGACACCGGCAGAAACCAGCACCTGGGGCCCGTGGCAGATGGCGGCGATCGGCTTGCCCTCCCTGTCGAACTCGCGCACGAAGTCAAGTATGCGCTCATCCTGCCTGAGAAGGGCCGGTCCCTTGCCGCCCGGAATAAGCAGAAGGTCAAAATCTTCCTGATCGACAAGGTCGATGGTGGTGTCGGCGCTCACCACCGTGCCCAGCTTGCCCCGCACTCCCCGCTTGTCCGCTTCGGACATGCCGATGAGGACCACTTTCGCGCCGGCCCCTCTGAGCGCGTTGACCGGTTCAATCAGCTCGTGGTCCTCGAAACCTTTTGCCAGGAAGACGGCAATTTTTTTATCCGGGATTCCCACACTTTCCTCCTTTGCCTTCGGGGGAGCAGTAGTCAATATTTTTTTTCGGCCCGGGTCCTTGAAGTCAACAGCATTTCCGGAAGCATCTTGCCCGTACGGCCTGGTCCCGGTTTCCGCGAGGATCCGGCATACGGAAAAAACACCTATTTAAATTATTGCCTCCATCTTGGGTGAATTAAACAAGGAAAACCCTGCCCGAGGCTGAAAAAGGGGATTTCGCTGCCGGAACGGCGGTCTTCAGACCTTCCTTACAATCCTGCAAAACTGAATACAACTTTCCCGAAATCAGAATACAACCAGGGGACGATTAATTTCTGCGACCGGCCTGATATGTTGTTTCCCGATACGAAGCTCGAGCGGGAAATATCGGAATAGCCGGAATAGCGGTATGTGAAATAGCGGTATGTGAACAGGTAGCGGGAAAGCGAGGACGCGACATGCGGCAGATGAGGAACGGAAAAACGGAAAATGATGCAGTTGGCAGCGGGATAATAACGCTGAGGTTTACCCTGATGGTTATGGCATTTTTGACCATGATTTGCTGGTATTTCCCTGGCGGAAGCGTGGCATCGGAAACGCCGGGATGGCATGCGAGGGAATTTCCTGTCTATAAAGGGAGCGGCGACCAGCTGGGGCCTGCGCTGGATGGACAGGGCGTGATCTTTAAGGATATGGAGAACTCGCCGGCGGGCGTTCTGATGAGAATGGACCTCGATACCGGGGAGGCACGGATGCTGCCATATCCGGAGGGGATAGTGGCCGGCCCCGCCGCGAACGCCGGCAGGGCGGCCTGGCAAAATCAGGAGCTGGAGGCCTGCCTGGGGAATCTGGCCGGAGAGAGCAGATGCCTGGCCCTGCCGCTTGCCTCGGCGATGACGCTGTCGGGCGAAAAGGCGGTGACCGGCCACGAGGGCAAGATCATCAGGCTGGTCAATTTCGAGACAATGCGCCACAGGATGCTGGATTCATCTACTACAAGCGGCGGCCGCTACGACCCGGACATCGAGGAGGACCAGGCGGTTTGGATCAGGGAGCGGGGATATGCCGGGCAGTACTACGAGCCCCTGGTCGTTTCCTATGACCTGTTGACAGACACACTCAGTTATGCCACGAAGTTCGGCGGTGGATCCACACCCGGGGGTGAGAGCGTTTATGAGCGGCGGCATCCTGCCGTCAGCAACGGGCGCATCATGTACCAGCAGCGCCTGCGGGAGACGGGAAGCCGATGGGGAATCTATGAAGCAATCCCGGAGAGCTTTGGGGTACCCGTTGTGGACCTTCCTTCAGACCAGATAAATCCATCGGTGAGCGGCGGCCTGCTGGTCTACCAGGACAACCGCAACGGTTATTTCGATGCATCGGGACAATGGGTCGACAACTGGGACATCTATCTGCTGGATCTGTCAACCGGCGAGGAAACTCCGGTCAGCGTTGCCGCCGGAGATCAGGTAAATCCAGTCATGGAAGGAAACCTCGTCGCCTGGGAGGACAACCGGTCCGGCGGATGGGATATCTACGCCGCCGAACTCACAGGTGCCGCCGCCGGGCCTCCCCGGCTGGGCCTGGCTGTCGGGGAGGTATTCTGGGGCAGTTTCGCGGATTACCTGGCCCGCGAGCTATCGGTCATGTATGAGGTGGACAACAGGGGTGAGGGCCCGGCCCGCGATGTGGCCATACGTCAGGCGCATGTTGTTCCCGCCTCGGTGACGGTTGCCGGCGGCATGCCGGCCGCTGTGGCGCGGCTGGAACCGGGGGAATCGGCGGCTCTGGAGCTCCGTTTCAATGTGCCGGAAGACATCTACCGTTTCCGGACATCCATATTCGCCAGTTGCAGGGATGCGGCGGGCGCAGAGTCATGGTTTCCGGCGGAGCCGCCCGCCTGAGTCACCCATAAAAGTTGGTGGCAACTGTGGCGCTGAACGTGTGACGCTGATAAAAACCGCGAACCTTGTCATGCGGCCAGGCATTCGATACTAAAAGGCGTTTGCGCGGGAGGCGGGCGGCCCTGGGCCGCCCGCCTCCCGCGCCTTGCCTTTGCCGAACGGGCTCCTCCTCATTGTTGCCTTCCTTTTAGTTTTTCGGTTCTGCAGGGTAGACTTTCAGCGTGCTGCCGCTAAAGGACAATATGCCCACGGAACGCTTTCCGGCCATCACAGTCATTCTGATTGCCATAAATGTCGCGGTGTTCATGTACGAATTGAGCCTGGGGCCGGCTGTAAATGAGTTTCTGACCGTCTATGGCATGACCCCCTATGAGATAACCCGGGGCGTCGCCGTTTATGACCGCGGCGATTTGCCGGTCTACGCGACGCTCGTAACTTCCATGTTCCTGCACGCCGGCCCGCTGCATCTGGGGAGCAATATGCTTTTTCTCTGGATATTCGGCAACAACGTGGAAGACACCATGGGGCGGGCCCGGTTCATCGTTTTCTACCTGATGTGCGGCATATTCGCCAGCGTTGCCCAGATAGCCATCGAACCGGCCTCCCAGATTCCCAATGTGGGCGCCAGCGGCGCCATCGCCGGGGTGCTGGGCGGGTACATCCTCCTGTTCCCCAGAGCCCGCGTCACCACCCTGGTATTTTTGGGGTTCTTCATAACCTTCATCGAGCTGCCGGCTGCCGTGGTGCTGCTTATGTGGATTACCCTGCAGGTCGTGGCCGGGGTTGCCGGTCTTTACTCAACAATGGCCGATGGCGGCGTGGCATATTTTGCCCACATCGGCGGCTTTGTCGCCGGCCTGCTGGCGATCCGCGTCTTTACGATCGGCAAGAAAAAAACGTATGCCGGAAGGGGCTATTACTAGGATTTCCGGCGGGCGCGTGCAGGCCGGCCGCGCATGAGTTAAAATGCCTCTAATGCAGGGATTTTTTAGTCGTGCCGGGTCATGAAAACCGGGCGTCTGGTTCCTTGCGGGCTATTTCGGCTTTGTGATATACTCATACCAAACTGCGAGGTACGGATCGGAGTGGGTTGAAGAGCCCACTTTTCTTTTGCTTCAGGCAGTGGACAAAGTGGCCATAACAGCGGATGTGGAGAAGACTCTGGCTGAGAATCTGCCGGATGTCGAAGTGGTTGACGTCGAAGCCGCCGGAGGTCGTGGAAATCCGGTTCTCCGGGTTTTCATAGATCATCCCGAGGGCGTAAATCACGATCTGTGCGCGCGGGTTACCGGCCTTCTGGACCGGTATCTGAGAGACTATACGGTCGAGGTTTCCTCGCCGGGTCTGGAGAGGCGGCTGCGAAAACCGGCACATTTTGCCGGGGCAGTCGGGAAAAAAATCATTTTAAAGACTTTCAGCCCGGTGGAAGGACAACGTAACTTCACCGGTTTTTTAATCTCTGCGGACCGAGAAACACTCCGGCTTGAGCTGGAGGGCCGGGAGGTCCTGGTGCCGCTTGAGAAGGTAGCCAGCGCCAGGCTGGCGTTTGATTTTAAAAAGACAGAAAAACCGCAGCGTCAGCGCCGCAAACGGCGCCGGCAGCGGTAGAATCGGGCGGGCAGCCCGGAGACAATAGCGGGGGTGCGACTCGTGGGCCCCGGTATTTCCGGGGCGCCTGCGTTAAAGGAGTGGAGTCCATGAGCAAGGACATAGTGGAAGCCCTGAGGCTTCTGGAAGAAGAGAAAGGAATCAGCTTCCGGGTGTTGCTGACCGCGCTTGAGGACGCCCTTCTTTCTGCCTACAAGAAGACCCCGGACGCGGTCGAGCATGCAAAGGTCGAGATCGATCCCGACACCGGCGACATTAATATCTACGAGCTTATACTGCCCGAGCGGCCGGCGGCCGCAGAAGCAGCCCCAGCCGCGGAAGAGGAGCCTGAAGAGGGCGAATCCGGCGCTAAGGAGGCAGGAGCCGGCGAGGCCGTGGAGCCTGAGGGAGCCGGGGATGAGCCCGAGGAGTTCGACCTGTCCATGTATGATGAAAGCGAAATCGAGAAGGTCAGGATAGATACCCCCAAGGATTTTGGGCGGATAGCTGCCCAGACCGCCAAGCAGGTCATTTTCCAGCGCATCCGGGAAGCCGAGCGGGATATGATGTACGATGAATATCAGGACCGCATCGGCGAGATAGTCACCGGTATCGTCCAGCAGAGCGACCAGAGATATACCCTGGTGGACCTGGGCAAAGTCGAGGCGCTTTTGCCCGAGAGCGAACAGGTCGAAAACGAGCGATACGACCACGGTTCCCGCATCAAGGCGGTGATCGTCGATGTGCGCGACCATACCAAGGGACCGCAGGTGATTGTCTCGCGGCGCAGCGAAGAGCTGATCCGCAAGCTGTTCGATCTCGAGGTGCCCGAAGTGGCTGACGGCCTGGTCTTGATCAGGAACGTGGCCCGCGAGCCGGGCTACCGTTCGAAGATCGCGGTGGAGTCCAAGCAGGACGGAATCGATCCGGTGGGCGCGTGCGTGGGTCCGCGTGGCTCGCGCGTGCGCATGGTGGTCAGCGAGCTGCGCGGTGAAAAGATAGATATCATCCCGTACAATGAGGAGCCGGCTCGCTTCGTGGCCAAGGCACTGAGCCCGGCCATGGTGCGGGAAGTCCTGGTGGATGATGAAGAAAAATCGGCCACGGTGGTTGTGCCTGACGACCAGCTCTCGCTGGCCATCGGCAAGGAAGGCCAGAACGCGCGGCTGGCGAACAAGCTGACCGGCTGGCGCATCGACATCAAGAGCGAAAGCCAGATCGCGGAAGAGGAAGAATCCATGGCCTTCTCGGAGGAGGAGGTCGAGGAGTTGGCCGGCCGCTGCTGCGCAATAACCGCCAGCGGCAAGCGCTGCCCGAACGTGGCCCTGCCCGGCACCAGGTATTGCGGCATCGCTGCGCATCAGGCGCTCGTGGGCCAGGAAGCCGCGGCCGAGGAAGAGGCCGGCACCGGCGAGCCGGCTGAAGACGGGCCGGAGACCGGCGGGCAACCGTCCACAGTGGGAAACTGAACCCTTGGGCAGCCGCGGTCATGTGCCGCAGCGGAGATGCGCCGGATGCGGCCGGCGATCCGCCAAGAAATCACTGGTGCGCTTCGCGGCGGGCGGCGACGGCGAGAAAAAGATAATAGTAATCGACCCCGGCGGCACAGCCGGCGGCCGCGGGGTATATCTTTGCCCCCGTCTCAAATGCTATGACGAGGCTGCCGGCCGCAGAAAGGCATTGCAGAGAAGGCTCGGCTCCGCGGGATTGGAAGCGGGACTGAGGACAGAATTCGCGCGCCTGGCGGGATGCGGTGACAATCGTTCGCAAGATGCGCGGACATTGCCAGGCACAGCGCCGGCAGATAGCAATCACAGCCACAGGTAGGTAAAAATGGCAAAAAAAAGAGTCTATGAGATAGCAAGGGAACGGGGCTTGACCAGCGCTCAGGTGATCGAGCAGCTCGAGGCTGCCGGCGTAAAGGTAAGCGGCAGCCTGGGAAGCGTCGAGGAAGCAGAAGCCGATAGCGCTCTCGACGCCGCTAAAAAAGATTCCGGCGCCGCCCCGAAGCCGAAAGCATCCGCGAAGCCGCGGGCGGCCAGGGCGGCGCGTTCCGAGACCGGCAAGTCCGGGGCTGCGAAGACCGCGAAGGCAAAGGCGGCTCCCCGCAAGAAAAAGGAAGCGTTTCCCGCGGAAGCGGCTCCTGCCTCCGCTTCTGCCAAGGACACAACTGCCGGGGCGCCACCTCCGCAGGCGGCGCCCGCGAAAAAAACGCCGCCTGGCAAGCAGCGCAAGGCCCCGGTAAAGGCAAGGCAGCCTGGCGGCAAACCGGCGGGCCCGGCGGCTGGCCCGGGTGTTCACGGCAAGCGCCGCCGCGTCATAATCGACCCGTCAGCCGCCAAACGGCGAAGCTTCGTTCCGTCAGGGCGTCATCAACGGGTACGGCATAAAGGTGGAAAGAACAAGGAAGCCACCGCGGTCGTTGAGCAGCCGGAAGAAGTTCTCAAGCCATCTCCCGGCACGCCCGTCCGGGTCAATTCAGGCGCCACCGTCAAGGAACTGGCGTCAGCGACGGGATTTTCAACAGCGGATATCATCAAGCGCCTGATGACATATGGCGAGATGGCGACCATCACGCAGTCCCTGAGCGACGAGGCGATTTCCACCCTGGCCGACGACCTGGACCGCAAGGTGGAGATCATGCATGTTCAGGAGGAGGAAGAAGCCGAGGTGCTGGACCGCCCCGAGGATATGGTTCCCCGGGCGCCGGTGGTCACTATCATGGGCCACGTCGACCACGGCAAGACCTCGCTGCTCGACGCGATTCGCGAAACAGAGGTCGCCGCGGGCGAGGCTGGCGGCATCACGCAGCATATCGGCGCCTATCAGGTAGTACACAATGACAAGCCGATCACGTTCCTGGATACTCCGGGCCACGAGGCCTTCACTGCCATGCGCGCCCGCGGCGCCAAGGTGACGGACATCGCCATCCTGGTGGTGGCAGCTGACGACGGGGTCATGCCACAGACCATAGAGGCGATCGACCACTCCAGGGCCGCCGGCGTGCCCATTATCGTGGCCGTCAACAAGATCGACAAGCCTGAAGCAAATCCGGACCGGGTGCGGCAGGAACTCTCTGAGCAGGGCCTGATACCGGAAGAATGGGGCGGCGAAACGATTTTCGTGAACGTCAGCGCCAAACAGAGGGTCAATCTCGAGGGTCTTCTGGAGATGATTCACCTGGTAGCGGAGATGCAGGAACTCAAAGCCAATCCCAACGCCCAGGCCAGCGGCGTGGTCATCGAATCCAAGCTTGATCCCGGCCGCGGGGTGGTGGCTACAGTTCTGGTCAACCGCGGCGACATGCATGTGGGCGACGCGGTTGTCGCCGGTCAGGCCTCCGGAAAGGTAAAGGCCATGAACGACTACAAGGGCCGGCCGATGAAAGCGGCTGGGCCGTCGGTGCCAGTGGAGGTTCTGGGCTTTGATTCGATCCCCCAGGCCGGCGAGATGACCCGGGTAGTCGATGACGAGAAGAAGGCCAGGGTGCTGGCCTCACGCCGCGCGGACCGTCTCAAGGCGGAACTGCTGGCCCGGCGCCGGGCTTTCAGCCTCGATGACGTTTTCGCCAAGATCAAGGAAGGCGAGGTCAAGGATCTCAACCTCATTATCAAGGCTGACGTGGCCGGTTCTGTCGAGGCGCTCGAAGACGCGCTGAAGCAGATCAAGCACGAGGAAGTGAAGATCAATATCATCCATACCGGCGTCGGCGGCATAAACGAGTCTGACGTCATGCTGGCGGCGGCTTCCCGGGCCATAGTCATCGGGTTCAATGTGCGGCCAAGCGCGGCTGCCAAGGTCGTAACCGACATGGAGGGAGTGGATGTCCGCACCTACAGCGTCATCTACAAGGTAACGGAGGATATCCAGAAAGCCCTCATCGGCATGCTGGCGCCTACGTATGTCGAAGAGGAGATGGGCGAGGCCGAGGTGCGCCAGATATTCAAGGCGTCGAAACTGGGCACGATAGCAGGCTGCTATGTGACCCGGGGGCGGGTCACCCGCAACGCCCGGGTGCGGCTGGTGCGCGAGGGCACCGTTATTTATGACGGCAAGCTGGCTTCCCTCAAGCGGTTCAAGGAAGACGCGCGCGAGGTGGAAGAAGGCTACGAGTGCGGCATCCTCCTCGAGGATTATAATGATGTAAAAGAAGGCGACGTCCTTGAGTTCTATGAGACGAAAGAGGTCAAACCGGTCAGCTGACGGTTTCATCGGGATACTGGCGGCCGACCTCCATTTCCCGGAAAACGGCTCCCTGAAAGACAAGCGCCAGTATGTGCGCAGCATCAAAGCCGGCATCTCCCGGAAGCTGGGCGCCTCCGTCGCCGAAGTCGGCTTCCACGATCTCTGGCAGCGGGCGCGTCTGCTGATATCCCTTTCTTCAACCACGGGCCCGGAATGCGAGCGGGCGCTGGACATGGCGCTCAACTTTCTGGAGGGGAGCGATTGCCTGGTTTCGGGTATCTATAAGGAGATCATTAAAGTCGAAGGACAGGAGTGACCGGGCTTTTTCCCTGTCATTCCTGGATGAGGGATTAACGAAGGCAGGGACAAGAATGACCGGTTCCTTTCCCTGTCATTCTGAGGGAGCGGAGCGACCGAAAATCTGCTTTTCGAGCGACAGGCTGAAGATCCTTCGTTCCGCTCAGGATGACGGAGCCGGATCAGGATGACAGAGGCCGGATCAGAAACGACATGCCGGGCTGGACCGGTGTTTGGAGGAGAGCAAGATGGCCGGCCAGAGAATGAGACGTGTTAACGAAGCGGTCAAAGAGGTGCTTTCGGAGGCGATAACCGCCGGACTCAAGGATCCGCGCATTGGTTTTGTCACAGTCACTTCAGTGGACACATCTCCAGATCTGAGGTCTGCCAGGGTCTACGTGAGCGTGCTTGGGGATGAGAAGGCCCGCGCCGAGACCCTCGACGGCCTCGGCCGCTCCCGCGGTTTTTTGCAGTCCTTGCTGGCCGGACAGCTTGCCCTCAAGCGCACTCCGCATCTGACCTTCGTCTACGACGACAGTATCGAGCGCGGCATGCGCATGGAAAAGATCCTCAGGGAAATTGAGAAAGAATAACCTGGCAGGTCCAGTCCCCTCGCGCGAGCCGGTCCTGTGCGGCGTGCTGCTGGTTGACAAGCCCCGGGGACCGACATCCCACGACATGGTGAATCTGGTTCGCCGCCTGGCCGGCGTTAGGAAAGTCGGCCATGCCGGGTCGCTGGATCCGTTCGCCACAGGGCTGCTGGTGATGCTGATCGGCAGAGGCGCCCGCCTCTTCGACCTGCTGTCTCCCCTGGAAAAGGAATACCGGGTAGAGGTGCGTTTCGGCTTTAACTCCACCACCGGCGATGTCGACGGCCAGATAACGCCTGCCGCCGGAGCGCCCGTCACCAGGGAAAGCCTGCTCGAGGTCCTGCCGCGCTTCACCGGCCTTATCAGCCAGCGGCCGCATCGTTATTCTGCTGTTAAAATGGGAGGCGAGGCGTTATACCGCAAGGCCAGGCGGGGCGAGGCGGTCGAGGCGCCGTCCCGGCAGGTCGAGGTAAGGAGACTTGAACTGGTTGACTTCAAAGAAGAAATCCAGCAAGCTGATCTGCTGGTAGCCTGCTCGAAAGGGACATACATCCGGAGCCTCTGTGAGGACATCGCCGCCGCCCTGGGCCCCGGCGCCTACGCGGCAGGCCTGCGGCGCACCGCCGTCGGCGAGTACAGGGTCGAGGACGCGGCCTCCCCGGAAAAACTGCGACAGATGGCTTGCGGCAGCCTGCTCGGGCCGGACAACCCTTCTTTTATTTCATGTTTGGGTGCGCTATATTTCCTTCCCGTGAGAGAAGTCGACGAAATAGAGGCCCGGGCGGTGGCCACGGGACAACCACTGGCAGGCGGCGGGGCGCAACCGGTACGGATCGATTACCAGGGCCGTTTGCTGGCGGTGTACGGCCCGGCCGGAGCCGGCGGAGTCATGAGGCCCCTGGTGGTGCTGGCGTGAGGATCTACCGCAATTTGGAAGAAGTTCCGGAGGCCAGGAGGATAGTCGCTATCGGCACCTTCGATGGCGTTCACATAGGCCACCAGAAGATCATCCGTGACGCTGTTGCGGCGGCCCGCGGGATGGAGGGAGCCCGCAGCATGGTGATGACTTTCAATCCGCACCCGCTGGCAGTGATTGCTCCGGAAAGGTGCCCGCCCATCCTCACGCCGCTCAACGTCAAGGCCGATCTCATCCAGGAGATGGGCGTTAACGAGCTGTTGATAGTGCCTTTCACGGAAGAATTCTCCCGCTTGTCGCCTGCCGCGTTCTGCGACATACTGTTTTCCGAGGATCTGGGCGCGGTTCAGGTGACCGTGGGGCAGAATTTTCGTTTCGGGCACAATGCCGAAGGGGACGTCGGTTTCCTCAAGGAGTATGGCCGCAGGACGGGCATGAAGGTGATCGCCGAGCCGTTGGTGACGGCGGGCGGCAAACCCATCTCCTCCACCCGCATCCGCAACCTGCTGCTGGCGGGTGACCTGGTGGCGGTGCGGGAGATCCTCAGCCGGCCGCCCTCAACTCACGGCAAGGTGGTCCACGGCGACAAGCGCGGCCGGACCCTGGGCGTGCGCACGGCAAACATCGAAGCCTACGTCGGCTGCATCTTTCCCGGCAGGGGCGTTTATCTGGCGGACCTCTATGTCGGCGACCAGCCTTATGCCTGCCTGGTGAACGTGGGCCACAATCCGACTTTTTGCTCGATCGAGGAAGAGGCTGCCGGCCAGAAGATGCGCATCGAGGCCCACATCCTCGACTTCGAACGCAGCCTCTACGGCATCGAGGTGCGGGTTGATTTCCTGGAAAGATTGCGCGATGAGATGAAATTTGACAGTCCCGAGGACCTGGTGGAGCAGATCAACAAGGACATCGCCGCGGCCCGCAAATATGAGGCGTTTGCCGTCCGGCAAGAAGCACGGAATATGCACCGGATGAAGGACTGATCCCCGGGCCTGGCTTCCGGCGTCCAACACCCGCCCTTGTTCGCCTTTTGACAGGCGCTGTGATAAGCTCTGCTGGTATAAGGATTCCCCACGTCTGTGCTTTGGCGCGCGGGAAGGAGGTGAAAATGATGCTTAGCAAGGAAAACAAGGAAACCGTCATCAGGAAGTTCTCCAGTCACGAGAACGACACCGGCTCCCCCGAGGTGCAGATTGCCTTGTTGACCGAGAGAATCAATGGTCTGACCGATCATCTCAAAACGCACAAAAAGGACCATCACTCACGCCGGGGGCTGCTTAAGATGGTGGGGAAAAGACGCCGGTTGCTCACATATCTGCAGGACCAGAACGTGACGAGCTACCGGACGCTGGTTAAAGAGCTGGGATTACGAAAGTAAAGCGGGCAGGTCAGGGAAAGCGGGAAGGCGGCCCCTGCGGATGCCCGGTTTTTACCGGCCGCGGCCCCTTCGACGTCAACATTCAACGCTCTGATCCCCTCACCTGTTATCCGCGGTAGACCCCATCAAGCCAAGTCAGTCGCGCTGCCGCTCTTTGACGCATGTTGCTCTAGGCCTGAGGCTGAGGGTCCGGAGTCATTGCCGGTTAACCGTATTTCTCCAGAGGCGAGAAAAATCGTTCCGGCGCCGGGGAATGACTCCTGACCTTGAGCCTTGAGCCTAGAGCGGGCCGCGGGGAGCGTAGCTTCACGTGGCCTGATTTCTGTTTACGGCGAAACGCGCGGCTTAAGTCCAAGGAGAAACAAGTTGATAGTTGAGAAGACGATTGAAATCGGAGGCAAGACCATCACGTTGGAGACCGGCAAGCTGGCCAAACAGGCCAACGGTGCTGTAGTTGTCAGATGCGGCGACACCATGGTTCTTGTGACCGCCGCAGCCCGAACCGACGCCAGGGAAGGACTTGATTTCTTTCCGCTCACCGTGGACATCGAGGAGAGGATGTACGCGGCCGGCAAGATTCCCGGGGGTTTTATCAAGCGCGAGGCCCGGCCAAGTGAGAAGGCCATTCTCACGGCCCGCCTGCTGGACAGGCCCATCCGCCCCCGTTTCCCGCAGGGCTTTACCAACGAAGTCCATTTGATAGCAACCATTCTCTCCACCGATCAGGAAAACGCCTACGACGTCCTGGCGTTGATCGGCGCTTCCGGGGCGCTTTCCATCTCCGAGGTTCCCTTTCAGGGACCGATCGCCGCGGTGCGGGTGGGCAGGATAGGCGGCGAGCTGATGCTGAATCCGACGCTTTCGCAGATGCAGGAGCCGGATTGCGACCTCGACATGGTCATCGCCGGCACCGCGGAATCGATCCTCATGCTGGAAACCGGCGCGTCCGAGGTCAGCGAAGAGGTCGCCATGCAGGCCGTGGAGCACGCCCGGGAGCCGATCCGCCGGCTCTGCGAGCTGCAGCTCGAGCTGCAGAAAGAAACCGGCCGGACGAAATGGCATTTTGAGGAACCCGAGATCAACCGGGAACTTTACGACCGCATCGACTCCTCCAGCCGCGCCGCCTTCGAGGAAGTGCTTGGCATCGCCGACAAGGAGGAGCGTTCCCAGCGGGTCGAGGAGGTTCGCGGACGGGTGCGCTCTGAGATGATCTCGGAGGACTCGCCGGAGGAACTCGCCGCCGAGGTAAACTCCCTGCTCAAAATGGTGGAGAAAGATGTCATCAGGCGCAGCATCGCCGTTGACAAGATCCGTCCTGACGGCCGCGGCGCCGAAGAAATCCGCGAGATCAGCTGCGAGGTGGGCGTAGCTCCCCGCACGCACGGCTCGGCCCTTTTTACCCGCGGGCAGACGCAGGCTATGACCCTGCTGACCCTGGGAGCGGTGGGCGATTACCAGCGCATCGACGGGCTGGGCCTGGAAGAGGCCAAGCGTTATATCCATCACTATAATTTCCCGCCCTTCAGCGTCGGCGAGACCGGTTTCATGCGCGGTCCCAAGCGTCGCGACATCGGTCACGGCGTCCTGGCGGAGAAAGCGCTCAGCCCGATGATTCCGGACGATGTCGACTTTCCGTACACCATCCGCCTGGTCAGCGAGATCCTGGAGAGCAACGGTTCCTCGTCGATGGCCAGCACCTGCGGCTCGACGCTGGCGCTCATGGACGCGGGCGTGCCCATCAAGGCTCCGGTGGCGGGCATCGCCATCGGTTTGGTGGTGCGCAGCACCTGCCGTTCTTGCAGCTATGTAGGTGTGTTCCTCAGGCGTTGCCTGATGTGCGGTTCTGAAGACGTTGACCGGCAGTACGTGATCCTCACGGACATCGCCGGGGTGGAGGACCACCTTGGCGACATGGATTTCAAGGTGGCCGGCAGCGGCGAAGGCCTCACTGCGATTCAGATGGACCTGAAGATCAAGGAAGGAATCACACCGGACATCATGGCGGAAGCACTCGATCAGGCCAGGCGCGCCCGCATGATCATCCTGGATAAGATGCTGGAAACGATCCCCGAGCCCCGGGCGGAGCTTTCGGAGTATGCCCCCCGGATCTTCACACTGCAGATCAGTCCCGACAAGATTGGCGCCCTGATCGGCAAGGGCGGAGAGACTATCCGCGGCCTGGTGGAGGAGTTTGACTGCTCCATCGACGTGGAAGAGGACGGCACGGTCTTCATCACCAGCCCCGGCGGCGAGAACGCCGAGAGCGTCATCCGGCGCATCACCGAACTCACCAAGGATATCGAGCCCGGCGATGTCTACGTCGGAAAAGTGGTCAAAACCACCGACTTCGGCGCCTTCGTGGAACTCAAGCGCGGCACCGACGGCCTGGTGCATATCTCCAATCTCGCCGAGGGCCGGGTCAAGAGCGTCGAGGACGTGGTCAGGCGCGGCCAGATGGTCGAGGTTGAGGTGATCGAGGTCAAGGAAGACCGCGGCAAGCAGCGCATCGGACTGAAGGTGGTTGACCTAAATCCAAAGATATGACCTGAAACATCTTGAGGCGGGCGGACGGGTCATCAGCGAGAAGCTGCCGTCCGTCCGGTCTGTTTCGCTGGGGCTTTGGATCGGCGCAGGCTCCCGGTACGAGTCGCCCCCGGAGGCCGGGGTCAGCCATTTTATCGAGCACCTGCTGTTTAAAGGCGGCTCCCGGTACGGGGCCCGGGATATCGCGGAGATATTTGACTCCTTTGGTGGTGAGCTTAACGCCGCCACTGCGCGCGAGTACACGGTGATCCACGCCCGCTTTCTCGATGAGCATCTGGAGGACGCTCTGGCGGTGATGGCCGACATGGTGATCCATCCCACCTTTGCCGAGGCCGACCTGGAACGGGAGGTGGTGGCGGAGGAGATCAATATGTACGAGGATTCTCCCAGCGAACTGATCGCCGACAATCTCACCGAAGCCATTTTCGACGGCCATCCCCTGGGCAAGAGCGTTCTGGGAACGATGGAGGTCATCGAATCTGTCACGCTCGATCAGGTCCGGAGCTACCATCAAAGCCATTACAGGCTTCCCAACATGGTTGTGGCCGCCGCCGGCAACGTGGAGCATGACGAATTGACGGAGCTGGCCTCCGTTTACCTGGCCACCGGAAACGGCGCCCGGGCCGAGGCGCCCGGGACCGGCGAGTTGCCCGCGGCTACGTCGGCGGCGGCGCGTTTTACTCGGAAGGAGACCCAGCAGTATCATGTTTCCTTCGGGGGCCTCGGCGTGCACCGGCAGGACGAGAGGCGTTTCGCCCTCTCGATCCTGGACGGCATCCTGGGCGGCTCGGCCAGTTCACGGCTCTTTCAGGAGGTGCGCGACAAGCGGGGCCTCGCCTACTCGGTCTACTCCTACAGCACCGCCTATTCCGACAGCGGCCTGATCGGGGTGTATTTTGGCAGCCGGGCCGAGAGCGTTGGCGAGATCACGCGGATCGTGGTTAACCAGCTGCGATCCATCATGGAAGACGGTGTGACCGAAAAAGAGCTGCACCGCGCCAAGGAAAACGCCAAGGGACGCCTGGTGCTGGGGATGGAGACCACCCACAACCGCATGAGCAGGCTGGGGAAGCTGAGCGTGACCGACGCCGCGATCCTCGACCTCGACGAGCTGATCGCCCGGGTCGAGGCTGTTACCGCGGCGGAAGTAAAAGATCTGGCCCGCGAGCTATATCAGCCGGACAGGCTGACGGCTGTGGGCATCGGGCCGGACGCGGGTGTCTTTGAAGAGGCCATGGAAATTCTGGGCGGCGAGCGCCTGCTGACGGTTAAGGAAGCGTAGCGTTTGTTCATCCCGGGAGCCGCATAGAGCAGTCATCCAGGGAGCGCTAAAATGAATTGCCGTCCGGGGAGCCGCTAAATAGAATTGTCATCCCGAGGAGCCGAAAGCGACGAGGGATCTGCTTTTAACGGCACAGGAAAAGCAGATAACTCGCTTCGCCCGGAATAACAACCAACCAGGAAAGAATCGCAGCTTACCGGAAATAAAATATGGCAGTAGAACCGGAAACCAGAAATCTTGACCTGATTGAAGAGAAGGTGACGTCCGGCGAGCGCCTCACGTTCGAAGACGGGCTGGCCCTGCTTGGCTCGAATGACCTGCTCAGAGTGGGAGCCCTGGCGGACCTGGCCCGGAAGCGGATTGCCGGCGACGACGTCTACTTCGTGAACAACCGCCATATCAACCATACCAACGTCTGCGGCAACCGCTGCAAGTTCTGCGCCTTCAGCGCCGACGAGGGAGCGCCGGACGCCTACACCATGACACTCGACGAAGTACTGGCCCGCGCCCGGGAGTCCCTCTCCGACGGCATAACCGAACTGCACATCGTCGGCGGCGAGCATCCTTCCCTGCCGTATGAATATTACCTCGAAATGATCCGGGCGCTGCACGACATGGATCCGTCCGTGCACATCCAGGCTTTCACCGCCAGCGAGATCGCCTTCTTCGCCAAGCGGGGAAAGAAGACCGTCGGCGAGGTCCTGCAGGAGCTGAAAGAGGCCGGCCTGGGCAGCATGCCGGGCGGCGGCGCCGAGATCTTCTCCGGCCGGGTGCGCGGCATCGTTTGTGACAAAAAGATCTCCGGCGATGCCTGGCTTGACGTGATGCGCCAGGCGCATAACGCGGGCATCAGGTCAAACGCCACCATGCTCTACGGGCACGTGGAGACCCACGCAGAGCGCATCGAGCACCTGATCCGGCTGAGGGAACTGCAGGACGAGACCCGCGGCTTCGGCAGCTTCATCCCCCTGGCCTTCCATCCGGCCAACACCGGGCTGAGCGGGCTGCCGGGCCCTACGGGGGCCGAGGACCTGATGATGATCGCGGTCAGCCGGCTCATGCTGGACAACTTCCGCAACATCAAGGCTTTCTGGATCATGATAGGCATCAAGCTGGCCCAGATCTCGCTGCACTTCGGCGCCAACGACATCGACGGCACGGTGGTGGAGGAGAAGATCACCCACGCCGCCGGCGCCGAGACGGATGAGGCTATCGCCAAGAGCGAACTCATCCGCCTCATCCGCGAGGCAGGCCGCGTCCCGGTCGAGCGCGACACGCTTTACAACGTCGTCCGCCGCTATGAGGACTGAGGCGGACAAGGCGCGGCGGCCCGCGGCAGGCGCGGATGGCGCCGGCGCCGGCGAGGGAACTCCAGGCAGCGCCGCCGTCCGCATCGGCCACTTCGAGTTCCTGAACGGTTATCCACTCTACTACGGGCTGGAGCGGGGCCAGGGCTGGGGCTGCTTTGACCTGGTTCATGGCGTGCCCACGAAACTCAACGGCCTGCTGCTGGCCGGCGGGCTCGATATCAGTCCCATCTCGTCCATCGAGTATGCGGCCCACGCGGATGGCCTGCTGCTCTTTCCCAGGCTTTCCATCACCTCCGACGGCACCGTGGACAGCATCCAGCTCATCTGCCGCCGGCCCATCGAGAACATCGAAACGGTGGCCGTTACCGGCCAGAGCGCGACTTCTGTGGTCCTGCTCAAGATACTGCTCAGGCAGGGCTACGGCCTCGCCCCTGAATTCACCGGGCTGGCCGGCGGGGTGGCGGAGGCGCTGCGGGAGCGGGACGCGGTGCTGCTTATCGGCGATCAGGCACTTGATGCCTGCTACCGCGGCGGCTGGGAGCGCGCTTACGACCTGGGAAGCGAGTGGAAGGAACTTACCGGGCTGCCGATGGTGTTCGCCCTCTGGGCGGTGCGGCGGCCGTTTTACCGGGCAAGGCCGGACGAGACCCGGGAGGTGCAGGAGCGGCTGCTCTATTCGGTTGATTACTGCCGCGGTCACTGGGAGGAAGTGGTGACGGCGGCGTCCGGCGCCTACCCCTTCGAACCGGACATGCTGCGCGCCTACTTCTCCAAGCTCCGCTACGACTTCACCGGGGAATTCCGGCAGGGACTGGAGGAGTTCTACCGGCGGGCGGTTCAGATCGGCGAAGCCGGCGGCGTGCCGCGACTGGAGTTTATCTGATAGTTATTTTGTGAGGTTGTCATCCCGAGCGAAGCGAAAGATCTGCTTTTTGGTAATTCCATCCGACGACGTTAGCAGCATGGCAAAAGAGATCCGGACAATCCTGGACAAGGCCGGCGCCGGACAGCGCGTAACCGAGGCTGAAGCCCTGGCGCTGTTCGAGAGCCGGCAACTGATAGCGGCTGGCCAGGCCGCCGACCGCGTTCGCCTGCGCCACTTCCCCGGCGAGGACGTTACTTTCGTGGTCGACCGCAACATCAACTACACCAACATCTGCACCACCGGCTGCGAATTCTGCGCTTTTTACCGGCCGCTGGGATCGGAAGAGGGATACCTCCTGAGCCGCGAGGAGATCTTCCGCAAGATCGAAGAGACCATGGAGCTGGGCGGCACCGGCATCATGATGCAGGGCGGCCTCCACCCCAAACTCGGCATCGATTACTACGAAGACCTGTTCTCCGCCATCAAGCGGCGCTACGGCATCACTATCCATTCGCTTTCGCCCCCGGAGGTGTTTCATATCAGCAAGGTGAGCCGGCTGACGCTTCAGGAGACGGTTGCCCGGCTGCGCGACGCCGGCCTCGACTCCCTTCCCGGCGGCGGAGCCGAGATCCTGGCCGACGGCGTGCGCAGCCGCATGAGCCCCCGCAAGATTGATTCCGGCACCTGGCTGAATGTGATGCGGGCCGCCCATGAAGCGGGGCTCAAGTCAACGGCCACCATGATGTTCGGCGGCATAGAGTCCGACGCCGACCGCGTCGAGCACATGCGCCGTATCCGCGAGCTGCAGGACTCCACTGGCGGCTTCCGGGCCTTCATCCCCTGGACCTTCCAGGACGCCAACACCCGCCTGGAGGGCGCCGCCTCCGGCAGCGGCATCGACTACCTCATGACCCTGGCCGTAAGCCGCGTCTACCTGGACAACATCCCCAGCATCCAGGCCTCGTGGGTCACCCAGGGCCTGAAGGTCGCCCAGGTGTCTCTGTCCTTCGGCGCCAATGACCTGGGCAGCACCATGATCGAGGAGAATGTGGTGGCGGCGGCGGGGGTTAGCTACCGTGTTGACCAGGAGGAGCTGGTGAGGGCCATCCGGGCCGCCGGCAAGCGCCCGGTGCAGCGGGACCATGCCTACAACCATCTGGCTTACCCCTAGAGGGCGGCCGGGCGAGGGGCTCCCCTCTTTTTTTTCGGATTTCCTCTTCCTCTTGATAAGGCAGAACGTACACCGTAAGCGCGGGCTCTCGCTGTGAGAAGCCTTTCCTTCCCGGGTCCTCCTTCCTGATTCATGCTTATGCCACCATCGTCCCGTTTCGCAATGAGGGACCGGCATCGGGAAGAAAAACTCTGCCCGGAGCCGTGTAAAAAAACCGGAAAGGGGAAAGGACAGATAACGCACCCGGAAAAAATTGACGCTATCGAGAGGCGCGCCATGGCCACCAAGGAAAAACTTCCCAAGACCCACGACAACGGTTTTTACGAGATTCGCATGGAGTCCATCGGCGGCCTGGGAGCCAATGTCGCGGGCAAGATTTTCGCCGAGGCCGGCGTCCTGGGGATGGGCTTTAACGGCGTCACCTTCTCCTCCTACGGCGCGGAGAAGAAGGGCTCTCCGGTGAAAACGTTTGTACGCTTCTGCGACGCCAGGCAGGCGATCCGCATCGCCGCGCCGGTGGAATTCCCGCACCTGCTGGTAGTCTTTCATGACACCCTGATCGCGACCGGCATGGCCGTAACCCACGGCGTGACCCACGAAACCACCGTAATAGTAAACACCCGGCATCCGCTGGCCCAGGTGCGCGAGCAGGTGGGCCTTTGCGGCGGCGGCCTGGGGGTGGTGGACGCCATCGGCATCGCCGTGGAGGAGAAGAGCCGTCCCAACACCGTGCTGCTGGGGGCCATGACCAGGGCCAGCGGCTTCATGGACCCGGACGCGGTCCGCAAGGCCATCGCCACCGAGCTGGGAAAATATCCCAAGATGCTGAAGGGGAACCTGCGGGCCTTCGACCGGGGTTATCGCGAACTGGAGCTGGAGGAGTTCGCCTGTGGTCTGGAGCATCCGCCGGAGCCGCCGCCCCGCTACGTCTCGCCGCTGGGATACGAGAACGCGCCCATGGGCGGGGCCGTGGTCAACCCCGGCAACACGGCGTTCCGGGACCTGACTCCATCGCGCATCGGCTACATCCCCCATTTCTTCCCCGAGGAATGCATCAACGACGGCCACTGCGAGTACACCTGTCCCGACTACTGTTTCGTCTGGGAGCCGGGGGTGGACCGGAAGGGCAAGAAAGGCATGGTCAACAAAGGGATCGACTACCGCTACTGCAAGGGGTGCCTGCGCTGCGTGGAGGCCTGCCCCACCACGGCGCTCAGGACGGCTGTCGAGGATGAGGAATATGTCAAGGAACACACGGTTCCGCAACTGGGCAGGGAGGAATGGTAGACATGGCGGATGAGGCAAACATCGACATGACCGGCGTCTGCAGCCTGGGCAGCGCGGCGCAGAACATGGATTTCAAGAGCGGCAACGAGATGGCCACCCTGGCGGCCAGGCAGATCAATTACCACGTTATGGGTTTCTTTCCCATCACCCCCTCCACGGAGATAGCCGAAGGCCTCGACGAGTTGTTTGCCCAGGGGCTCTGCGACACCCGGCTGGTGGCATCTGAAGGGGAGCACAGCGCCGCCGGCATCTGCTACGGCGCCAGCACCGCCGGCGGCCGGGTGCTGAACGCCACCAGCGCCCAGGGCCTGCTCTACGCCATGGAGCAGCTGCCGGTGCAGTCGGGCACCCGCTTCCCCATGGTGATGAACATCGTCACCCGGGCGGTTAACGGGCCGCTGAACATCCGCGGCGACCACTCCGACCTGATGATGATGCTAAACAGCGGCTGGATCATCCTGATGGCGCGCAATCAGCAGGCGGTCTACGACATGAACATCATGGCCCCCCGCATCGGCGAGCACGAGGCGGTGAGGCTGCCGGTGGCGGTGGCCTTTGACGGCTTCTTCACCTCCCACCAGAAACGGCGGGTAGAGTATTTCGTAAGCGACAGCGACGTGCGCGAGTTCCTCGGGCCCTACCGGGAGATGCAGAGCTCGGTGCGGCCCGATAAGCCGATGACCATCGGGCCGTACATGAACGACCCGGACCTGATCAACAACAAGTACCAGCTGCACCTGGCCATGGAGGCGGCCCGGGAGGTCATCCCGGAGGTTTTCGCCGAGTTCGTAAGCCTGAGCGGCCGGCAGTATCCGCTGGTGGATTCCTACCTGACCGATGACGCGGAGGCGGGCCTGTTCGCGCTCAACTCCGCGGCCGAGATCGCCAAGGATGCCGCCGACAGCCTGCGGCGGGAGGGGGAAAAGGTGGGAGTTATCAGCCCCAACGTGATCCGGCCGTTCCCGGTCGCCGAGATGCAGGCGGCCGCCGGCGGGCTTGAGTCCCTGGTCATCGCCGAGCGGGCCGACTCCTACGGGGGCAACGGCGGCAGCATGACCTTTGAGATAAAGGCGGCTCTGCACGACCTGCCGGGAAACAGCACCCGCTGCGTCACCCGCATCTACGGCCTGGGCGGGCGCGACTTCTACACCGACGACGCCGAGAGCCTGCTGCGGCTGGCTGTGGATGCGGCCGGCGGGGAGGACTCCGGCGCCCGGGTGGCGGCCAGCGGCGGGGAGGCGGCCGCGGCCCGGATAAAGAGTTTCGACTACTACGGCGTCACCCCCGGCGATAAGGGCTGGAGCCTGGAACCCGTCGTCAGGCCGATACCGCCGGAAACCACCAGGCAGGATCTGGTCAAGGTCGAGCAGGACCCCGAGACCGGCCGCCTCAAGGTGCGGACCGGCAGCGCCCGGGCCATGACGGCGCTGCCCAAGAGGATCGCGCCGGGACACGGGGCCTGCCCGGGCTGCGGCATCTTCCCTAATCTGAATCAGTTCTTCAAGGGGATCGAAGGCCATGTGGTGGCGCTCTTCCAGACCGGCTGCGCCATGGTGGTAACCACCCCCTATCCCGACAGCTCGCACCGGGTGACCTATATCCACAACCTGTTTCAAAACGGCGCCGCCACCCTCTCCGGCGTGGTGGAGATGTACCGGGAGCGGCAGCGGCGGGGCGAGATCCCCGCCGACGAGCAGCTTACCTTCGTGATGGTATCGGGCGACGGCGGCATGGACATCGGCATGGGGTCGGCCCTGGGCGCGGCGCTGCGCGACCACGGCATGATCATCGTCGAGTACGACAACGAGGGCTACATGAACACTGGCAACCAGCTGAGCTACTCGGTGCCGCTGGGAACCAAAACCACCACCAGCGGCATCGGCCCGGTGGAGAAGGGCAAATCCTTCCATCACAAGGATACCGCCCAGATCATGGCCGCCACCAACATCAAGTACGTGGGCACATCGGTGGAGGGTCTGTCCACCGACCTGGTAAAGAAGGCGGCCAAGGCCCAATGGTACGCCAACCGGGGGCATCTGGCGTATGTCAAGCTGCTCTCGGCATGTCCGTTAAGCTGGCGTTCGGACGAGAAGATGGGCACGGAGATCATGCGCGCCGCCGTGGACTGCAACTTCTTCCCGGTCTACGAGGTGGAGCAGGGCATTACCACGATCAACTACGACCCCGAGAAGCGCAAGCGGCGGGTGCCCCTGGCGGACTGGCTCAACATGATGCCCCGCAGCCGTCATCTGACCGGCCCGGACTACCGGGAGCAGTACGAAGCGCTGGAGGCGGAGATCGACCGCCGCTGGCAGCGGCTCAAGGCCGAGGCGGAGAACGAGCTGCTGTAGCG
>JACUUL010000073.1 GCA_014859345.1 Thermoleophilia bacterium | reverse complement strand
CGCCGCGAAGTTTTCCTGTGTCAGAGCTGTTAATATTAGTTAATCTGGCTTAACCACTCTATGACGCCTTAGCCTTCGGCTCACCCAGTAGATCCACTACCGTAACACCCAATCCATCAGCGATCTTTTGTAGAGTCCCCAGACGGGGGTTCTCCTGAATGCTGTTTTCTATCTGATAGATCGTATACATCGTAATCCCAGATTGACGGCTCAGCTCCTCAGCGCTCCATCCATGCTCATCGCGTAATCGCCTTATATTGGATCCTAGATCTGACAATAATTTCACCTCCTTCATCACGTTCATTATTGCCTCCTTGTTAATAATTTATAGTTTATAACTACGAAGATTAAACCTTTATTCGGCAGGAGTCAAGACTTCCCTTCGCCGTAAATCACGCAATTTGCATGAATTTCATTTCTAGTACTTTAGTATGATTTTTCAAAGACTTCGTCATCGTAAGTCGAATAAAAAACTCCACTCCTCGTTGTCCTCATCTGGTTGACACCGGCGCTTTACTTATTTTATGTAATGTTGTACCATTACCACCCTTTCGCCTGGGGGTGAGGGAGGGCGCTTACTTGACACGATCCACGAGTACGAGCACCTGGACCGTCGACAGCGCGGCTTCCGTTGGGACTGTAACCGAATACGTCGAGCGCTATCTGCTGGAGCGTCAGGTTGAGGGCTTAAGCCCCGCGTCCCTGAAGCTTTACCGCTTCGTGCTGAGCCGCTTCTGTGGGTTCCTGGGCGAGGATGCCCCGGTCGAGACCCTGGACCACGATCAGGTCCGTTCCTTCTTTTTCCACATCTACGACCACGGTTATAAGCCCGCCAGCCTGGCAGGCTTTAATGTGGTGGTACGTATCTTCTGTAAATGGTTGGCAGCGGAGGGGGTACTCGAGCAGGATCCGGCCGCCAGGATCGCCAAACCGAGGAAGCCTAAGCGCGTTCCGTATTGTCTGAGCGAGGAGCAGGTTGATAGTCTCATCCAGGCATGCTCAAAAAATTTCACGGGTATGCGGACGCGCGCGATACTGCTCACCTTCCTGGGAACCGGCATACGCGCCAAGGAGCTGGTGTCCCTGACCCTCGATGATATCAACCTGGGCGCCAGGACAATGACCGTAATGGGGAAGGGCAGCAAGGAGCGCTCGGTCCCGATCGGGCTTCCGTTGGCTGATGTGCTTGCGCACTGGCTCGGGAAGCGGGAGAAGTTCGTATACGGTCTGCCGATCGACAGCCTTTTCGTGACCAAGCGCCGGCGGCCGCCCACGGTTCATGGCATATACAGCCTAATCACTCGCCTGGGGAAGCGCGCCGGGATTCGCGGGGCCCGCTGTTCACCACATACTCTCAGGCACACTTTCGCCACCGACTTCGTCCGTGGTGGCGGGGACGTTTACACTCTCAAGGAGATTTTGGGGCACGAGAGCCTGAATACGACGCAGATCTACATTCATATTGCCGATCAGCGGGTCAGGGAGATGTTCGACCGGGCGGATCCGCTCAGACGGCACCTGGAAGGCCGTGACAGAAATCTGAGGCTGTGGTAAGGTCAACAT
This sequence comes from Thermoleophilia bacterium, assembly GCA_014859345.1. GTDB lineage: Bacteria > Actinomycetota > Thermoleophilia > BMS3ABIN01 > BMS3ABIN01 > Kmv30. The sequence continues at coordinate 3,569 of JACUUL010000073.1, read as the reverse complement.
CCGCGCCACAACCTGGGGAGGTTTGGTCGTCGTGAGCAAACAGATGCCAACACAGCCAGTTCAAAAGACATGCCGCTTCTGCCGATCCATAATCGATCGCAAGGCCACCCGGTGTCCGCACTGCGCAAGTGATCTGAGGACATGGCCAGCCAGGCATCCGGTCATCACCGCTCTGCTGATAATTTTCGTCGGCCTGCCGTTCTTCGGAGGCATAATCTCCGCATTAAACAGCGGCTCTTCCCCCGACTCCGAAACTCCTGATAAGAAGCAAACGACGACGCCATATCAACAGACACGAACAGAGCCGAAGGTGTCATCAGAGGAGAAAGCGTACCGTGACGGCGTGATGAAAATATCGAATGATGTCAGCGAGTCCCTTGGCGAATTAGGTGGCTTTGTCTCGGAGAATCCACTGCCGTTTCTGTGGACCGACGAAGAAGTGATAAAGCTCGCCATGCATACAGTCATCATTGAGGGCGGCTATGACGAAGCGCAAAAACTTAATCCGCCTGAAAAATTCAAAGATGTCCACGCCTCGTTTATCATGGCTCTTGATAAATTTGCTCAGTCTATGAGGATATTCCGTGAGGGTGTGGATAATTTGGATGTCGAAAAGCTAGAGCAGGCGACCGCCTTGATGAACGAGGGGTCTGCCTACATGAATGAGGCAACAGCTAAAATGGCAGCGGTATCGTAAGTCAAAAAATCAGCAAATTAACGGGAGGCCGAAAATGAAAAAGATCATCGTGCTCATTTTCTTGGTCCTTGCTATATCAGGCTGTGGATCCGAGCCGGCCATCGATGAAGATCAGCCTGAGACGAAGACTGATAAAGAGGCGCCGGCGGCGACAATTGAGCTTGCACAGCCTTCAGCGCCAGCATTGACTGGAAAAATTGAGGTTCAGTTTCTTGGCGTGGATTCTTCTTGGCAGCCCTCCGCTGATTATTATGAACGAAGGATCGTCAATGAAAATCACACACCAGTAGCTGTGGAGGTTGAACTCTACAATGGAACCGACGAGCTAGCATACATAGATGCAGAGATTGAAATAGATGGGGGCCGCTATACTGCGGGATGGTCATACCTCGGGCACCCCCAGGACATCGGAGCTGAAACTGAACTTAAGCCCGGTGCCAAGGCAACTGGGGTTTTAACCTTTCCACTGATGAAGGATGATCCGAAGCCGTGGGTTCTTGTCATCACTCATGATGTTTACGGGGACTACTCCGAGATCGTGGAGCTTGGTCGCTGGGAATTACCATAACCATGGCGCATGCTTCACCTTATACTCGTCGGGTTTCAATAATCATCCTGTTATTCTTGACCGTCCCTGCAATTATTCTTTTCGTGATCATCTATACCGCCGTGCGCGGATGGGCACTCGTCACGGCCGGAAAGATTAGCGGCGCATGACCACGAGGTTGTCGCCGTAGTAGAGGAGGTTCTTGGGCATCATTGATTATTCGTAAAGCGGAGGATTCGGATTTTTGGGTTCGAAATTAGCCCGCCTCTCGATATCCTCAGCGATAAATTTTATTGAGCAGTCATTGCCTGTCCAAAGTTTACAATGACCCTCGACGCAGTCTGTTAGATCTTTCCCGAGAGATAAAAATGGGCAGACATCACCATAGCGGTCCATGAGACACCTCCTCGCCAATTTTTAATGGGGAGGCAATTATAGCAGGGTGGGGGAAGGGGTCAATCAGACTCTTCCATCGGGAAACCGGCCATCTTCGTTAGATAAACCGCGAAGTTGTTGATCGCCTCTTGCATCATGGTATCCGAAAGGCGACAAACTGGGTTTTTATCGTGATGCTCCGTTTTATACAAGCGTGCAAAATCCGGTAATAGCCAAGATTTTCTAAAAACAAACATGCGAGAAAAATCACCAAAGCTGGGTTCTACAAGGCTACATCCCGTATGAGCTGGCACATGAAACATGTTTGGCATCGCTCGTGCCCAAGCTTCCGTAATGGTACCTTTATAAGTATATAGCGGCAGGGCTGGAATGAATTCGTAGAGAGGGTCTTTAATAGTTTCTTGGCAGGCAAAGATAATAGCTGGTCTAAATTTTGTGGGTAAAGAAAGTATTGGTGGATCGGTATCCGCACGCGCACGCTGGACATCCCGAGTAAAGCACCAACGTTTCCTGCCTGCTGGTCTTAACCAATTGCCAGGTGGCTCCGTGGCAAAGGGAATCGGGAGCATGTAGACATCCCCGAATTGAGGATTTGTCGCCTCAGGAGTTGAACATGAAGAAGGCAAGAAAGCTCGTCGTTATTCGGAGAACTCGCCTGTCACCAAGTCACCCTCGTCGGGCATCGCAGCAGCAGCTTCTCTGGCATCTTCAAGGTAGTATTTTTGTGCCTGCTCGCGGACTTCCTGGCTGCAGAAGTTGTCGGGAAGATCAACCCTCTTTAAAAAGCGCGAAAATGGATTGGTCTTCTTTCGCTCGACAACGGCACAGGCACATGCCACCTCAAAATCTTCGACGGGTTGTGTTTTTCTCGTTCGGCCAATAAACGACACTGTGGCTGTCTTTGCAGGCCCACTCTTAACCACTCTGGTAGGGGTTCCAACTTCTTCTAATGCCAGTGTTCCAGCCGTGGGCGTCATGCCTCTACCACCTTTTCGTTTTCTGAATAGCCGCGTAGTTCATCTATGAATGAAGTGACCATGTTGTCAGATACCATGTGTAAATCCTCAAAAATCTTATTTAATTTTTCAGCCTCTGTAAGTTCGTTGTGAAAAGTATCAAGATCGTAAAGGATCCCACCGGCTTCATCAGATGAGTCCACACGCTCATCGTGAATCGGAGTTAAGCGAAAGTTCTTATTAACTGCCTCTTCTTTAACACCGAACTCAATAATGCACTTAGTCGGTGTTCCTGAGACTACTTTATACGGACTCTGTGAGTAATCGATAAAGGTATCCTTGAAAGACTGTACGGCATCATTTACAGCAGAAAATTCTTCAAAATAATAAATTCGTAGCCCAACAGCCGTATAGACTGAAGCATTTAATATTTTAGAAATGCGCTCGAACTGTCTAACCGACCAATCTACGAAGCTGCTAGTAATAAATTCATCGTCCTTGCTCTGCTGTTTTTGGGAGATCCAAAGCTTTTCTTCTTCGACTCGTATGATAGATGCTTCGTTTGCACTTGTCGCGGAAATAAAATCGCCAATCTGAATACTTTCGTCATAGATATCTGCAAGATACTCAGCAATCTCACCTTTTTTATCCCAAAAAAGGAAAGCCGTTGGAAATTTGACTTGAGCGAAAGCTTTAATCGGCGTTACAGCAGAAGGCAGTGGCATTTATAAGTCTCCGCGTCGCAGTGGGCCTTAGATAATAGGTTACCACTATACAAGTGTCAAGATTACGCCAGTATTGAATCGGCACCATCACTTTATCCATTACTCTTATTTTTCCTGCCGTTCTTCCTTGTTCATGCCCGCTCTGCAGGGATCCATAACAGAGATATCTTTCCCAAAGGGGCTTATTCCTGGAGACAAAAAAGCCCCTCCACCGAAGCGGAGGGGCGTACCTCAAGGGGAGGCATCCT